>JAMCYU010000005.1 GCA_023473585.1 Patescibacteria group bacterium
CATCTTTGGATAATGAAGCTAGAGAAACATAAGACCCGGGAACGATTTTGTAGGCTCGCATATATGAGCCACTATAGCGACCATTCATTAGTTGTCAAACCGTTCTGGATCTATCGGAGCCTAGACAATAAGCTTTTTTTTAAAAGAATCTCTTCTTGTTCCAACCCAACTCTGAAAAAGGAATTTTAATCAATGAAGGTCAGGGCAACGCCTTTTTTGTCTAACCTTCCGGTTCTGCCAATCCTATGGATATACGCTTCGTATGACTCCGGCAAATCATAGTTAATAACGTGACTGACGTTAGGAATATCTAAGCCTCTGGAGGCAACGTCTGTGGCCAAAAGAATTTGGATCTCGCTTCTTTTGAATTTTTCCAAAGTTTTAATTCTTTGATTTTGCCTTTTGTTGCCATGGATGGCGTCGGCTTTAAAACCTCTTCTGACCAGCTCATCGGAAAGCTTTTGCACGCCATGCTTTGTCCGACCAAAAACAAGGACTTTCTCAAAGCCTTCTTTAATAAGAAGATCGTGGAGTTGGTCAATCTTCCGGCTGTGATCCGTAACCCTAATGGTGTTTTGCTCGATATTCTCGGCCGTTTCTTTTGTTTTAACGGAAACCGTAACCGGATTTTGAACAAAACTACTCAAAACTTCCCTTACTTTGCCGTCAATGGTCGCTGAGAAAAAAAGCGACTGACGCACTTTGGGAAGAAAGGAAATAATATTCTCGATGTCATGAATAAACCCAATATCAACCATACGATCCGCCTCATCAAGGACAACTGAACCAAAATCAAAAAGACTGAGATTTCTGGAACGAAGAAAATCTTGAATTCTCCCCGGCGTGCCGATGACAAAACTGGGATTCCTCCGAAGATCGTTCTTTTGCCTTGACATGTTCGCCCCTCCGATACAAAGCGCGCAGTCTATATTAAGACCTCTGGAAAAAGCGGAAAATTCATCCCTAATTTGGGTTGCCAGCTCGCGCGTTGGTGTCAATATTAAGATTTTCTGACTTCTGTCTTTTAAGACCTTATCTATAAGAGGGATTAAAAATGCCGCTGTTTTGCCTGTTCCGGTATTGGCGATTCCAACCAAATCTTTACCATTAAGGATCGGTTCAATGGCCTGATCCTGAATAGGAGTGGGTGATTTGTACCCTTTTTCAAAGATATTTCTTTTTAAGTCGGCAGAGATTGGAAAATCGGCAAAGGAGTGGGAGATAAGGTATTCCGGCTTTTTTTCATTGATTTCGGAATTGTTTATTAAATCAATCGGATTAAAGGCTTTTATCTTTCTTATCCCACGATTTTGACTGCCGTTAAACCGGTTAAAATTTTGTCTTTGGTATGCCTGTTTTCTAAGTTGTCCGTACATTTTTTAAATTTTAAAAGCAATTGAAAGAACAAAACTGCCTAAATAAGAAAGATATAAGGTTACGGAGAAAAGATACAAAAAAGAGTTAATAAACTTGAGGTATCTTTTTTCTAACGAAACAAAATATAGTTACATTTAAGCAGATTTCTTCTCTCAATCTGCAAGGGTAAAACCTATTATACTACGAAAAAGCTCATAAAGCAAACCGGCCCTCCCGAGCGAACCGGGCTAAGGCATTACTATCCTTTTTTATCAAGTTTAAATAATCTATTCGTTTCCTCTGAACTTGGCCAAAGCGTAATATTTTGGGAGTTAAATTTATCTCTTTTTATTTCGAGTATCATTTTTCTAACCATTCCAACAATAGCTTTGGTATCTGATGCCTTTTCATTCATTTGCGTCCTCGACATAATTTCATTTAAAAGTTGTTCGTCTTTTATCCATAGCGATAGTTCCAATGACATTTTATTCAGTTCTTCATAGTAGTTAATAAGTTCTTTTTCATCTAAAAAGTCTTTTTCGTGGCCTCTGTATTTTATCCATTTCGCGAAAAAAGTTGCTATTGTTTCCGCCTTTTGTCTTTGAAGCTGGGAAAATCTATAGTCTTCAAGTTTTTTATCGTATTCGTGTCGAATTGATTGCTCTAGGCGTATTTTTATCCAGTTTGCTAATAACCACTGAATAACACTCAAAAGTATGGCCAATACAGACGTCCCCAATAATAGTTGGCCAATAGTAGCTTGGATAATTGTTGCCATATTATCTCACCAGTATTATTTGCTTGCCATTAAGGAAAACAACAGTGGTATCTCAATCTTTTTATCTTTAAAGACGTACTGTCCCTGCTTATTTTGCTTCATCAAGCCCGAAAACTGATCATACATCGTAAAAGGAAATTCATGAACATATTTGATTTTCAACCCTTCACTTAAAAGCGCGTTAATGACATCGCTTAGCGTGTAACTCCAAAGATAGGTCTTGCCTTTAATTTTGGCCTGCCAATCTGCATAAGTACCGGGAGAATCATCAATATCCGGGCCTTTGTCAAAATATTTATAAGAAATTTTAAAGTCATCGCTTAAAATATTGGTGAAAGGATGAAGTTCGACCAGGTAAAAGATCCCGCCGGGTTTTAGAAAATGATTAATAATTTTTGCCCATTTTTTTAGATTTTTAAGCCAGCATAAAACTCCGTAAGAGGCAAAAATAATATCGAATTTTTTCTCCAAAACATTGGGTAAATTATAAATATCTGAAAGAATAAAAGTTGCCGGAAGATGAAACTCTTGACTTAATTTTCTGGCGGTTTCTATTGATTTCGAAGAAAAATCAACGCCGGTAACCATGGCCCCTTTTCGAGACCAGGAAAGTGTGTCTAGACCGAAATGACACATAAGATGCAGAAGGCTTTGACCGCGAACATCTCCCATTTCCTCTTTTTCAATAACGGTTAAACTGCTTTTTCTCTTTTTAAAACCGGCCAAATCGTAAAGTTTGGATCTTAAATGTATCGGCGTAACATTATTCCACCATTGCTTGTTGATTTGGGCGTAGTCCTTCACCAATCCAGTTTATCTCAATTGTCAGTTATTTGTCTAATTCAACTGTTGAATTACCTCATAAATTTTATGCAAATATCTTTTGTCTCCAATATTGTGTTCCGCCCTGGCGATGGGCAACAAATATTTATGGCGATTTAAAATCTCGCCAAAAGCTTCACGCACCCTGTTTTTCAACGACTTATCTTCTTTCCCTCCATATAGCATAAAGATTTTTTGGGCTTTAATCCGTTTGGCTAAACTTAAACACTTTAAATTCACAAAATCCTGATCATGTGGGTTTTGTTCTTTTTGCAAATCTTCTTCAAAATAGGGTGATAAGGAACAAAGAATTAAGCCGTCAGTTTTAACCTTGGTTGAGGTAATAAAAGCGATCATGGCTCCGTAAGAAAATCCGAGAAGATATTGCTTGCCAATTTTCTTTCCCAATCTTTTTTTCTTCAATTCGTGTAAAAAATAAGCGGTATTTTCGGCAATGGTCGTTTGTTGCCAAGGGATTGTCACGGGCACGGGAAGATAACCTTGGTTTTTAAGCATTTTGGCAATTTGCCGGTAGGCTTGATGCGTCGGCAGATGACGGTAGCCCGGAATAATATAAACGGCTTTTTCCATAATTTCCGGGCAGTTGGGGGATTATATCACAGGTAAAGCTTTTCTGTCTTTTGAGGAATAAACTGAGCCGGCGAAGTGTTTCGGGGCTTGGATTCGAACCAAGACTAGTAGCTTCAGAGGCTACTGTCCTACCGTTAGACGACCCCGAAATAGATTTACAAGGCTAATTTTAACACAATTTGGGGTTTTTGTCAGCTACTATATTGCTTTAAAGTAATATAGCGACTAACCAGTTCTTCTTTTCTGAACAAGATAATTAAACTGAGAGAAATATTTTTGCCATTGTCCGTCTGTTTGAAAGTATCGGTTATTACCAATAAAAAAATCGCAAAATAATTCCCTTGCCCGCAAAATTTCTTTTAGGCGGTTTCTATTGGAAGGGTCAGAAACAGTTAAATCAAAAAGCTCTAGCGCCCTAATAAAGGCCCCTTTTGCCGTCTCATTATCGCCTTTTGCCCGCCAAGAGATCGCTCGAAAAACCTCGCTCCCGATATTGGCCATCTGTTCAATTAAGTCCAGGTTATTCCATTTTCCAGAAGCAAGAGATAGGTGTTGAAAAGTCATTTTATAATTAAATTATCAACTATCTTGATAATTTTTTCTCTAATTTTTAAATCATCAATTCCCCTGCTGTTATTGCCGTAAGCTGGTCGTAGATTAATCATTGAATCAAACTCAATGAAATCTTCTCCTGTTTTTTTCGGATAAAGGTTTATTCCCCATAAATTTTCCTGTTTGGAACCACTATTTATAAGTAAAGTCTCTTCATCCGCATGTAGTTCTCCGTCAACGGCGATTATTTCTTTTTCGACATCAACCACAACTTTAACTAAATCTCCAAACGTCTTCTCGGCCATTTTTTTTAACTCTTCAAGGGTTATTTTTTTAGTAAAAATCTTCATAAATTTACTTTATTTTCTCAAGGCTTACTTGGAGACGATCGAGAGTTTCTGTCTTGCCCAAAACCTCCATCGTTTCAAAAAGAGGCGGGGTCACCGTTTTTCCGGTTAAGGCAATTCTTAAAATCATAAAAAGATCACCGTCTTTAAGACTTAATTCTTTCGCTACTCCCCGGCCTTCTTTTTCCAAATCCTGCTTTTTCCATGATTTTAATTTGTCAATTTTAAAAAGAAACAGATTTAAAGGGGTTTCCACTTCTTCTTTAGTTTTTCCCGATAAAAGTAAAGTCGGATCAACCGCAGGTTTTTTGAAGAAAAAGTCGGTGAAATTCTCAAAATCGGTGAGTTTTTTCATGCGCTCGACAACTAACGGCAGAATTTGGGCAATCTTCTCTTCCGGGTATTTTTTAAGATAGAATTCAAAGATTTGCTTGGCCAGCTGACGAATTGGTTTTTGTCTTAAATAGACGCCGTTTACCCAGTCTAATTTTTGCAGATCAAAAACCGGACCGGTTGTTTGAATTTTCTCGAGTTTTAATTTCTTAATAAATTCCTCTAAAGTGAAAATTTCCTTGGCTTCCGGGTGCGCCCAGCCCATCAGCGCCAGGTAATTAAGTATGGCCTCGGGCAGATAGCCCTGCTCGCGATACCAGGAAAGCCAAACCGGATTGTGCCTTTTGGAAAGTTTTGAGTGGTCAGGATTGCGAAGAAGCGGCAGATGGGCAAAAAAAGGCAACTCCCAACCCAAAGCCTTATAAATTAAAATATGTTTCGGTGTTGAGGAAATCCATTCTTCGGCCCGAATAATATGGGTTATCTTCATTAAGTGATCATCCGTAACCACCCCTAAATGATAGGTCGGAAAACCATCCGATTTTAAAAGAACCTGATCATCAATTAGGCCGTTTTCAAAAGTAATTTCACCCCTGATCAAATCAGTAAATTTTGTCTGTCCGGCCTGAGGAACTTTAAGTCTGATAACGTAGGGCGTTTTGTGTTTTAATTTTTGCCGTATTTCCTCGTTTTTTAAGGAGCGGCACCTTTGATCATATCGGGGCACCTCGCCGCGTTTTTGTTGAATTTCACGCATTTCCTCCAAAGTTTTGGTATCGCAAAAACAATAATAAGCCGCCCCCACCCTCACCAGTTCCTCGGCATAATTTTTATAAATTTTTAGCCTGTCTGACTGCCGATAGGGCGCATAAGGACCACCGATATCCGGTCCTTCATCATAAGCCAACCCTAACCAGCAAAGAGAATCCAAAATTCTTTCTTCCGAACCGGAAACCAAACGTGTCCTGTCGGTATCTTCAATTCTGATTAAAAATTTACCCTTATTTTGTTTGGCAAAAGCAAAATTGATTAAAGCCGTGTAGACATTGCCGATATGTAAGTCTTCGCCGGTCGGCGACGGCGCGATTCTGACGCGTACCATACAGATTGAATTTTAACATAAGAGGATGCTATACTCAATTTGCTGCCCAATGACAACCTTAACCGAAACAGCTTATTACACCAGAAAAGCCATTAATTGGGGCTTGATTGCCCTGGTTTTACTTTTTATTTTTAAAATTTTCCTTGATCTGACTCTTACAGCCTGGAAAAAAATTCATCCTCCGGCCCCGCCGCCGCCGACGGTTTCTTTCGGCAAATTACCGGCCTTGAAATTTCCCGCTGTCGAAAGTGACCCTTCCTCTCCTAAACTTAATTTTAAACTGGAAACTATTGACGGCAAAACACCGATCGCTTCTTCAACAGGAACGGTCTTTTTCATGCCTAAACCTTCTCCGAATTTGCTTTCTTTAAACAGGACTCAACAATTCGCCCAAAAAATGGGTTTTACCGCTGAACCCCAGGCCGAAAATCAAAATCTTTATCGGTGGCAGGACAACGAAATCCCGCAAAGAATCTTAAGGGTTGATATTGTCAACGGCAATTTTAAATTATCTTACGATTACGGGTCCGACCTGTCAGTCTTTACGGAAAAAAATCTGCCCAACCAAACAAAGGCCATGAACGAAACCACAAATTATCTGCAAAATTTAGGGCTTTTTTCCACTCCCCTGGAAAAAGGTGAAAATAAAGTCAGCTACTATCAGCTTATGGACAACAATCTTCTTCCGACAACGAGTTTGGCAAACGCTGACGCGGTCAGAATTGATTTGGGAAGAGAAGATTTATTGGGTTTAAAACTTCTTTCCGTCAAATATCCTCAAGAATTAATTAATCTGATTTTCTCCGGAAGCAAACAAACTAAAAAAAGATTTCTTGAACTAAACTATATTTTTTGGAAAATCGAGGAAGAACAATCGGCCACTTATCCTTTGAAAACATCGGCTCAGGCTTGGGAAGAGCTACGAAATGGCGGCGGTTTCATCGTGCGGCCGCCGGATGACAAACAAAACGTCATTGTGAGAAAAATCTATCTGGCCTATTTCTACCCTGAAGAGTACCAAAATTTTCTTCAGCCGATTTTCGTTTTTGAAGGCGACGGTAATTTCCTTGCCTTTATCCCTGCCGTCAGTCCTTCCTGGACGGCTCAATAATCTGCCAGGTAAAATTACCAAAGACCCAATTAATCAGCGTGTTTGTTTCTCCGAAACGATCCTGGCTTCCCAAAACCACGATTAAAATCTTTTTTCCGTTTTTATTAAGAGCCGTAATCAAACACTCACCGGCGTTTTCAGTCCAGCCGGTTTTAACCCCTAAAACACCGGGAATTTTCCCTAAAAGCGCGTTGACGTTTTCCAGTTTATAAAATCTGGTAAAACCGACGTCGTGAACCGTAATCGCCGGCGTACCGACAATTTTCGCGACCGTCGGGTTGTTTAGAGCGATTGTCGCCAGGCGGGCCAAATCGCGCGCCGAAGTGTAATGGGCGTTTTCTTCGAAACCGGCCGGATTAGTAAAATGAGTATCTTCTAAAGAAAATTCTCGGGCTTTTTGGTTCATTTTTTCCATAAAACGCTCATCGCCGCCGGGATAATTTTGGGCCAAAACAAAAGCGGCGTCATTGGCCGAGTGCACTAAAAGGCCATAAAGAAGATTTTCCACCGTTAGTTTGTCACCGACAGCCAAATCCATAGTCTTCCCTTCACTTATAACTTTCTCAACTAACAAAACGTCATCCAGTTTATATTGATCAAGAGCAACCAAGGCGGTCATTAATTTGGTCGTTGAGGCCGGCGCCAGTCTCATTTGAGGATTTTTTTGCAAAAGAACAATTTGCGAAGGTAAATCAATAACCAAAATGGCTTCGGCAGACAGTTGAGGAGACAAAACGCCACTTAAATTCATGGGGTATGGAGCTGGCGTTGGGATAGTCAGTGGAAAATCGAGAAGCGGCGGAATTTTTTCTTTTTCTTTTTTTTGATAAATATTCTGTCCCGGCAACAATAAAAAAAACAAAAGAATTAAACTTAATAAGAGCAGAGAAATTTTTGAAATCTCGTGAAGAGAATTTTTTTTCGCCATGACTATTTTTTCTTCTCGTTGAGTCTTCTGTCTATTCTTTCCATGTCTCTGGGGAAAAGACTGGCCAGACGGACATTTTCCAAACCTAAAATCTGCATCGTTATTCTTTCTGCCCCTAAACAAAACCCCCCTTCGGGCGGTATCCCATATTTAAAGGCTTGCAGATAAAGATCAAAATCCTCAGGTTTATTCCCCCATTTTCTAACATGGTCTAAAAGCATTTGATAATCATTGATTCTCCTCCCACCGGTAACCCATTCCAGACCCCTGCCTAACAAATCAAAACTATTGGTAAATTCCGGATCTTCCTCATCGGGAAAGGTATAAAACGGCCGTTTTTTCGTCGGGTAATGGGTGATAAAAATTAAATCCGACCCGTGTTCTTCAAGCGCGAAGCGGCAGATTTCTTTTTCGTCTTCCGGTTCCAAATCAGGTTCATGTCTATTATCTTTGCCTGTTCTTTTAAAAATAATTTCCTGCGCCTCTCTCATTTTAATTCTGGGAATCTTACTTGAAAGTTTCGGCAGGGTCGCGGAAAACAATTTAAGTTCCTCTTTATTTTCTTCTTCCACTTTTTGGAAAATAGCCCTCATTAACAGTTCTACCATATCCATGATGTCTTCAAAAGATTCGATGAATCCCATTTCCGCGTCCAGCCCGAGATATTCGGTCATGTGACGGGTGGTTATTGACGGTTCGGCTCTGTAGGCATGAGCCAAAGTAAAAACTCTTTCAAAAATTCCCACCATGATTTGTTTATAAAGCTGCGGAGATTGAGCTAAGTACGCCTCGTGTTCAAAATATTTTATTTTAAAAACTTGGGCGCCGCCCTCGGTGGCCGACGGAACGATCGTGGGAACCTGAATTTCCGTAAATCCCTGTTTTCTTAAAAATTCCCTAAAGCCTTCGATAATTGTTTCCTGAACTTTAAAAATGGCCCTGTTTTTTGGATGACGCAAACTTAAAGAACGAAAATCTAAAAGAGTCGGCAGACTGACCTTTAATTCTTCCTGTCCCATATCAAACGGCAATTCTTCAGCCTTGGTTAAAATTTTTACTTCTTTGACTTCAACTTCAACTTTGCCGGTTTGGATTTTTGCGTTAACCATATTCGTTGGTCTTTCCTTAACCAACCCGATGACCTCAACCACGTCTTCTGGTCTTAGTTCTTTTAATTCCGAACCGCCGACGACCTGAACAAGACCGCTTCGGTCACGAAGATCAATAAAAATAATCTTACCGTGATCCCTGTGGGTATTGACCCAACCGTAAAGTTTGACTTTTTGACCTATAAGTTTTGGGGTTTCAGAAATTTTGGTTCTTTCCATAGCCCGATTATAGGACTCTGGGTTTGATTTGACAATAAGTAAAGGCTATGATAAATATCATCATGCCTCCTCAAAGGAGGTTTTTTAATAAAGATGACCATAGAAATTTCTAGCCAATCAAGAAAGATCGAGGAAGAAAAGAGACGCGGCTACCTTCTCTTTAAAGTTGACGGTGCTAAAGATCATCTTGTTTGTCCTTGGCCTAAAGATTGGAAAATTCCCAGAAATGCGATTGTCGGATTAGGGATTCCGACCAACGAAGAACAATCCCTGGTGATTGCTTTTTCACCCAGCAGAGGTCTTCCTTCTCATGCCTTTTTAGACGCGACCATTCATCATATATGTCCTGACTGTTGTTATTTTTCTGCATCTCTTCGTTCCTATAGGGGCCATAGCATTTTAACGCTTTCGACTCTGACCGAAGAAGACAGGAAAAAAGCCGAAGAAGCCGGCGTTATTTATCAAAATCCAGATCAAGTCTTAACCGACGCTGATTTAAAAGTAATTGCTGAAGCTTTGGGCGCTTGTGAATATACTTTTGCTTTAGAATCTCGTCATATACGGGCCATGCACGAACCTCTTGGCGGTATCGATTATTTACGTCGAAAGTTGCAAACGACTTCCGGAGATTAGTCTTCTAATTTGATGTCTTTGATTTTAAGATCCAATTTTTTTTGTCCTTGCCACTCGTCAACGGATAAAGTATAGGCAATGTCAATTTTTTGCTCCCTGGAAAGTTTGGTAAAAAAATCACCTAAACCAAAAGCAACCGCCGAAATGGTTATGGGTAGCGAGTTTTGAGTTATGAGTAATCTTAAATGTTTGCCGTCGGCGCCGATTTTTTTGGCTTCCTTAACTAAGACACAACGGCTGACAAAAACCGGTTCGGGATTGCCTAAACCGAAAGGCGCAAATTGGGTCAATTTTTCAAAAAGTTCAAAACTTAAGACTTTGAGATTTATCTCGCAATCAAACTTTAAAACTCTGGTTAATTTTTCCTCATCCAGCTCCTGGTCGGCAATTTCGGTTAAACGTTTTTTAAAAAGTTCCAAGTGTTTCGTTTTAATGGTAAAACCGGCCGCCATCGGGTGTCCGCCGGCATCAATTAAAAGATCCTCGGCTTTCCGGATGGTTTCGATAATATTAAAACCGTTAATCGATCTGGCCGATCCCTTGCTGTAGACTTCGCCTTCGGCGATGACGATTGAAGGCCGGTAAAATTTTTCGACCAATCTTCCGGCGACCAAACCGATGATTCCCTGGTTATAAGACCGGTGGGAAATATAAAGAAGATGGGCTTCTAAAGGACTTATCCCCATTTGTTTTTTTAATAAATCTTCGGCGTGAAGAATCGTTTCCTCCATTAGTTTTTGCCGGTCACGATTAGTGACTTCTAATTCCCGAGCTAAACTTCTGGCCTTATCCTCATCTTTCGTACATAAAAGTCTTAAAGCATCCAGGGCGTGGGTTAATCTGCCCATGGCGTTTAGTCTTGGCGCCAAAACGTGGCTGATATCATAAACGCTGATTTTTTCTTTGTTTATCTGCGCCTCTTTGATTAAGGCGTTAAGGCCTAATCTTTGGGTTTTCCTTAATTTTTCCAAACCATATTTAACCAAGATCCGATTCGTCCCTGTTAAGGAAACCATGTCGGCGACGGTTGCTATCGCTACCAGATCAAGGTAATCTTCGATTTCAAGTTTATCTTTAACGATTTCACGCGCCAACATCCAGGCCACTCCTGTCCCGCAAAGATTGGTCGTATGAACAATGGCCAAAGCTTTCGGCCGTTTTTTCGAAGCCACGTGATGATCGGTGATAATGACGTCTATGCCCAGTTTTTGGCAGTATTCGATTTTCTCCAGACTGCCGATTCCATGATCAACGGTTAAGATTAAGTCAACATTATATTCCTGCTTAAGAAAGTCAATGCCTTTTTGGGAAAGTCCGTAGCCTTCTTCAACCCGATGCGGAATATAGGGCATGACTTTCGCCCCCAATCTATATAGGGTTTCCCACAAAATGGCAGCCCCGCAAACGCCGTCGGCATCATAATCGCCATAAACCACGACCGACTCCTGCTTTTCTATGGCCTTTTTGATTCTTAAAACGGCTTTCTTCATTTGCAGAGGCTTAATTCCCAAGCTTCTAAAATCCAAACCTGAAGGTTGAGGAGGATTTAAGAAATCATTGATTTCTTTTTTCGTTTTTAAAAAACGATTCCGAAGAAGAATTTTTAAAATTTCTTCCGGGGTCTTATTTTGTTGACAACTTCCCCGATCAAGCCCTTGCCATTTTTTCATATATTTATCTTTGATATAATAACATTATGACCTATAAACTTCCACCTTCAGCGCAAAAAGTCCTGACGACCATGAAAAAAGCCGGTTTCGAAACTTATGCCGTCGGCGGTTCGGTCAGAGATCTTCTTATGGGAAGACCCACAAAAAATTGGGATTTTACGACTAGCGCTGTTCCTTCGGAGATTTTAAAAATTTACCCCGACGGGTTTTATGACAATGCGTTTGGTACCGTCGGTGTCGCCTTAGAAAACGGCGAAATTTACGAAATCACGACTTTTCGGACGGAAAGTAATTACAAGGATCATCGTCATCCGGAAAAAGTCTTATGGGGCCAAACTTTGCTAGAAGATTTGGGAAGACGGGACTTTACCGTTGGCGCCATCGCCTTTGACGGCAAAAATTTCATTGATCCCTATAACGGCCAAAAAGATCTTAAAGATAAAATTATCCGTACTGTCGGCAACCCCAACCAACGCTTTGCCGAAGACGCGTTAAGACTGATGCGCGCCATAAGAATTGCGACCGAACTGGAGTTTTTGCTTGAAGCGGAAACTTTTGCGGCGATTGTCGCTAACGCTGCCTTAATTAGAGAAATATCTTCTGAAAGAGTCAAGGAAGAACTCTTGAAAATTTTAGCGACCGATCATTCGGCCGACGGCATTGCGCTTTTAAAAAACGCCGGTCTTTTGCAGAAAATTTTGCCGGAAGTTGAAAAAGGCTTTGGCGTTAACCAGGTTTCACCCGGAAGACACCATCTTTATGATGTCGGCACGCATTCTTTCCTGTCGCTTAAATTTTGTCCGTCTCAAGATCCGTTGGTTCGCCTGGCGACTTTAATTCACGATATCGGTAAACCAGCCACTTTTAAACAAGACGAAAAAGGTTTAATTACTTTTTACAATCATGAAGTTATCGGCGCTTCTTTGGCCCGCCATCTGGCAGACAGACTTAAGCTTTCAAAAAAAGACCGTGACCGTTTAGTTACCATGGTCCGCTGGCATCAATTTTCCGTTGATGAGAAACAAACCGATTCGGCGTTGCGCCGGTTTATAAGAAGGGTCGGAAAAGAGAATCTTAAAGACATGTTGGATTTACGCATCGGCGATCGCTTGGGCGGCGGCGCCAGAGAAACTTCTTGGAGATTAAAGCTTTTTATAAAACGCCTGGATGAGGTTCAAAAACAGCCTTTTACCGTCGCCGATCTGAAAGTTGACGGCCATGATGTTATGGAAATTTTAAATCTTGACTCCGGTCCAAAGGTCGGAGAAATTTTAAATATGTTATTTAATGAAGTCGTCGAAAAAGGTGAACCCAACGAAAGAAGTTCTTTATTAAAGAAAATTAAAAACTTAACCTCTTAACTTTCTTTTTCTCTCTTCCCATTTTTGCCAGAGAACCAGAATCGGGGTGGCCACAAAGGGCGAGGAATAAGTGCCGGAAATCGTTCCAACCAAAAGAGCCAAGATAAAAAATTTCGTTGTTTGTCCGCCCAAAAGCAAAAGCGCCAAAAGCATAAAAACAATCGTTAGAGAATTATTTAAAGACCTTCCCATCGTTTCCGTGACCGCTTTATTTGTCATGGTTTCAAAATCGCCCCCGGGATTTTTCCTTAAAGTTTCCCTGATTCTATCAAAAACGACAATCGTATCGTGAACAGAAAAGCTCATGGTGGTTAAAACCGCCGTTACAAAAAGCGTGTCGATTTCAACTTTCCAAAAATGTCCCAAAAGGGAAAAAATTCCCACCATAACCAAAACATCATGGAAAAGCGCCAAAATCGCGGAAACGCCGAATTTTAAATTTTTAAAAGCATAAGCCACGTAAGAGAGAATACCCAAAATGGCTAAGATCGCCGCAATAAAGGTTTTTTGTAAAAGTTCCTGACCTAAAATCGGGCCGACGGTCTCAAATCTCGTTTGCTGAATTGGAGGATATTCTTTTTTCAAAACTTCTATGATCTTTTCATTTTGCTCCGAAGTTATCGTTTTTAATCTTAGCAAACAAGTTTTTTCTCCTGACGACTGAAGAGTTCCTAAATCAACATTATTTTCCGAAAAAATTTGTCTCACTTTAGCAGCCACCCCAGCGTCCTGGCATTGAACATTGGTTATTTCCATTAGGGTTCCGCCGACAAAATCAATTGAGGGTTTAAAACCCCATTTGAAAAGAGAAAAAAGACCGGGAACTAAAACCAAACTTGAGATTAAAAGATAGACCCATTTATAACGCATAAAAGGAATCATTTTTGTACCTGGGAAGACATAAAGCCTTTCCAGCTCCCTTTAAAAAAGACGCGGATTAAAGTTCTGGTGACAATAATCCCCGTAAATAAACTCAGCAAAACACCGACGGCCAAATTAAGAGCAAAACCCCTAACCATACCAAATGAAGGTAAAAAACCCCAACCCATGGGGTTAAAAAGTATAAAACAGGTTAAAAGAGTCGTAAAATTAGCATCCCTGATTGAATCCCAGGCCCGGCCAAAACCCAATTCCATGGCTATCTGCCACTGTTTTCCGCTTCTTAATTCTTCCTTCATTCTTTCGAAAATTAAAATATTGGCATCAACGGCCATCCCGATTGATAAAATAAAACCGGCAATCCCGGGCAAAGTTAGAGTGATGGGTATTATTTTAAATATCGCCAACGATAAAAGACCGTAAATCATCAAAGCGACATCCGCTAAAAAACCCAAAGAGCCATAATACAACCACATAAAGACCATGACCATGCCTAAACCAAGAGCGCCGGCGCGGAGACTTTTTTGCACCGATTCCTGTCCCAGGGTTGCGCCCACCGATCGCTCTTCCAAAACTTTAATCGGCACCGGCAAAGCTCCGGCATTAAGTTGTCGGGCCAGTTTTTTAGCCTCATCCGTCGTAAACTGACCGGTAATTCTGCCCTTACCGCCGGTAATGGGTTCCTGAACCGTCGGATCAGAAATAATCTTTTCATCAAGAAAGATCGGCATTCTTTGATTAACCAGTCTCGTGGTTAAATCACTGAATTTTTTGCCGCCTTCATCGGTAAATTCAATCGCCACATAAGGATTACCGTCATTGGGATCAAATTCAATCGCAGCTCTTTTCAAATCTTTGCCGGTAATTCCGGTTTCCTTGGTATTGTTAAGGGAAAAATCGGCACTCTGGGTCGAAATCCATTCACGAAACTCCAATTTGGCGGTTTGACCGATCTCCGCTATCGCCCTGTCTTTCTCTTTAATTCCGGGAAGCTCGACAATGATTCGAAAACTTTCGCCGACTTTAGCCGACTGAACAACGGGTTCAGTCAAACCATAAAAATTAACCCGGCGTTCGATCACCGATCTGGCAGAATCCAAAGCCTGATTCCGATCTTGATCCTTAATCTCTTTCATGTCCGCTTCAAGAATTAAATGAGTTCCTCCCTGAAGATCCAAACCCAAATGGGTATAGATTTCTTTACTGATTTTAAAACTGCCCAAAGCAAAATTAAAATCAGGGGCGGAAATAACCTGGTCAATTTTAAATTGACCCAAAGTCAGTTTCAAAGGATAGTTTTTAGGTAAATCAATAAAAAAAGACAAAACCGTCAAGAAGATAATTAAAAGTAAAAGCCTTTGTGGTCTCATGAGGGCATTATATAATATCTAAAAGAGATGTCAAAGATAAAATTTAAGTTTTTTTTCTCAAAGAGAGAATATTTTCGGAAAGAGGCAATTGTTGAGCTCCGAAAAATTTATACAAAATTTCGGCTTTTTCCGGCCGGGCAAAAACTTTAACGCTCTCGCCGGCTTTAATGCCCAAACTTTTACCAAAATCCGCCGGCACCACGACCGCCAGACTGTTTCCGGTTTTTAAGATTTTTTGGACCATTTAGGAAATCAACTCCTCCTCATCACCTATGATCATAACGCGTAACCCGCTTAGAATATCGGTGATAAAAGGATCGCGTCTTTTCTTGCGAAATTCAAACTCGTCTTCGGTCATCACCGTATAATTAATTTCCTTGTCGCGCCTGGCCTCTTCACTCCGAACAATTTGGGCCAATTCCGGTAAAACGATGTTGCCGACAACCAAAAGGTCAACTTTTTCTCCGGTAGCTTGCGTGCCGCGGATAAAATTTCCGGATAACATCGCAAATTTAACTCTGCCCAGTTTGGCTCTGTTTTTAAGAAGATCAAAACCCAAGCCTTTGGTTTTGGCCACCAATTCTAAGAGCTCGAAATAAAGAGGATAATCGCGGCGAAAAGTATAATAAAGCCTGTTGGCACGGGGCTCTTTAGAAACCATGCTCGCCTTCTCCATATGAGCCAATTCCCTTCTTACGGCATTGATTTCCTCGTCGGTCTGTCTGACCATTTCTCTAACATGGAAAATTTTACCGGGACTTCCTAAAAAAAGTTCAAGAAGTTTAACCCGAACGCGAGAGATAATTAAATCCTCAAGCATAGACTCTCCTTTTCGGGCAGTCCGCCATTCTTGGCGGAAAAAATTATTGATATTTAATTTCTGTCCCTGTGGCTAAAACCTCGAGCCAAATTTGCCCTCGATTAAATTCAATTTCCTTACCCTTACTGTCATAAAATTTCGTTCTGGCGGTTCTGGATTTTTTCTGCCAGGTTCCTTCAATTTTCTGGCCGTCGAGTAAAATTGCTGCCTTGCCGCTTCCAATCGTCTCGTAAAGAACATGAGCGTGTTCATCAACGCCGTCGGTTTCTTTGGTAAACTGCAAAACAATATTTTTGGCTGTTAATTGCTGATTTTCTTCTAAATCATTATGAGGAACACCGCCATTAAAACGTTTATAGCTGTTTTCCGACTTATTATATTCCCAACGGACACCATATTCTTTTTCGTAACCCTTCCAGGCGGCAAATTCGGCAGAAAAAGTGGCCGGCCGATCGGCTTCCTTGGCATCGTCTTTAAATTTCCAGGGTTCAAAAGATTTATTCCAGGCAATTCCGTCCTCATCAACATTCGTCCACTTTTTTTCCTTGGCGATGTCATATAAATTATCGGAAAGACAGATCATTTGGTGTTCGGTCGCGACCGGGTGATTAAGCCGGTCGGGATTACGGTAACAATCGGGGAAACCAATCCCGAACTGGTCTAAATCTTTAATCCCATATTGATCAATTTGACAAAGGGCTTTAGCCCGAGGATCAACCGTCGGGTCATTACACCGGCCGGCGCCACCGACATGATTATATAAAGCGTCATATTCGGAGACCCAATCAACGAAATAAGTCCGAGCGGAACGAACCGGACCCATGGTTAAATTTTTCGCCGCGACAGCGCAATAAAAAACGCCCATAAATCTGGTAATCCCACCTTCGGCAACGGCTTCATAAATAATATCGGCTCTGGCTAAGCCCGATTGGGGTCTGGCTTCGACGTGATTTTCAATCATGACCGCCAGGGGCCGGCGCGTCTCCCAAACATCTTTTTCATTTTTCGTGAATTTAGCGCCGTTTAAAATACAGGTTTCCGTTTTTGGCCCGGAAATATCAAATTTAAAACCGGTCGCTTTGTCAGCCAACGGCGAGGCCACTTCTTGAGCGCCTCTGGTTTTTAAAGAATTAAAAACGGCGTAAGAAAGACCGGTCGAAACTAAATAAAGGACTAAACCCGTCACGATTGATAAAACTAGTTTCTTTTTTTCCATTTTTACTCCTTTGTTTAAGAAATCTTTTCAGCTATTCTAATTGTTTCTTTTTCTTCATGGGAAAGCTCATGTTCCTTTCCCTGTCCCTTGCTGATCGTTTTTCCGTACCATCTGGTTCCTGTCCGACCATGAAGAGAGGTTAAAACCACACCGTCATTTTCTCCGTTTAAAAGGGCTAAAACAAAACTCTGGTCGCTGCCGACCTCGTTAAAAGGATTGAAACGCAAAAGACCGACCTTCTGAATATGAGTTAAACTTTCAATTTTCTGTAATTCCGTTTTTTTCTTTAATTCCTCAATCTGCTGTTTTGAAATTTCCATGTCTTTCAAAATCTTTTCGAGAATTTCGCTTAGATTTTTTTTATTTGTTCTGGCAATCAACCGATTATAATGTTTTTTTAATTTGAAATAGAGAAAAGAGAGAATCCCAAGCCAGACAAAGAAAACTGACAGAATAAAGAAAACTGCTTGTTGGTTTAAATTGAACACCATCGTTGCTCAGCCATTGTATTAACTTCCTACTTTTTTGTCAAGACATTAATTCAGTTGTTTTATTTGACTTTATGATCACAAATATGCTATATCTTTTTTCGTGCCTAAAAAAACCAGACAAGAAAAAATTATTGCCGAATTGCGTAGAAAACTTGAAACCACAAAAGCTCAAGGCCCGGAAACGGAACCAAGAATTACCGATCTTCGGGTAGATCAAAAGATTAATTCAGGCTATCGTTTACCCGACCAACCAATATCTTCTCCAAAGACATCAACGATAACAATGCCGTCAACGGCAGACATTATAAGAGACCTTAAAAAAACTTTTTTGTTGACCGGACTTGCAATCAGCTTTGAAATTATAGTATATTGGTTGACAGAACTTGGCGGAAATAAATTATTACATATTTTTAAATAGTTCACAGAGTAACAAGATATAATCTGCGGCAAGCGTTGGTTAGAGAGTGCCGCTTGCCGTATCAATTTAGGGAAAATCGTTGGGAAAAAACCGCTAGGTTTTGTCCCATTTGAAGGGAGGTGAAGAAATTTATGGCCAGTATGTATTGTGTTAAATGCCGCGCCAAAAGAGATGATCCGAACGCACAACCAGTCACGATGAAAAATGGCAAACCAGCTTTAAAAGGCAAGTGTCCGGTCTGCGGTACGGGTATGTATAAGATAGGCGCCGCGTAAATCTCTTAATTTCTTTAGGAGATCTTTTAAAGAAAATTAAAAAACCCGACCTTTTATTTTTTGGTCGGGTTTTGGGTTTTTAAAGAAGTTGTTCTTTAGGCCGATATTGCAAAGCTTCGGCGATATGCGTCGCCGAAATTTCTTTTTCACTTTCCAAATCGGCAATGGTTCTTCCTAATTTGATAATTCGATAGTAACTCCTGGCGGACAAATTCATTTGCATGACGGCCTGACGTAAAAGATTAAGGCACTCGGTGGATAATTCACAAAATTGCTTGACTTCTTTAGTTCCCATTTCCGCATTATTTTTAAGATTTATTCCTTTGAATCTTTTCGTTTGTTGGTCTCTGGCTTTTTGGACTCTTTTTTTAATCTCTTTTGAGTTTTCCGTTTTAAATTTTGAGTTTTCCGTTAGTTTTTCTATCTTGACGGCCGGAACCTCAAGATGTAAATCAATTCTGTCCATAATCGGTCCGGAAATTCTTTTTTGATAGCGGATAATTTGTCCGGGCAAACAAAGACAGGTTTTGACGGGATCGCCCAAATAACCGCAGGGACAGGGATTGGCGGCGGCGACTAAAATAAATTTCGCCGGAAAACTGACCTGGCCGGCCGCCCGGGAAATCGTCACAATCCCATCTTCAATGGGCTGACGCAAAGCTTCCAAGACGCCTCTGGGGAATTCCGAAAATTCGTCCAAAAATAAAATGCCCCGATGGGCTAAAGAAATTTCTCCGGGCATGGGATGAGTACCACCGCCGATTAAACCGATGCGGGAAGTCGTATGATGCGGCGCCCGGAAAGGACGATTTTTAATGATCGATTCACCCGGCGGCAGATTGCCGGTGATCGAATAAATTTTTGTCACTTCCAAAGCTTCTTCTTCGGTTAAGTCCGGCAAAATGCCCGGAAGAGCCCGGGAAAGCATCGTCTTTCCGGCGCCCGGAACACCTCTCATAAAGATATTGTGCCCGCCGGCGGCGGCAATTTCCAAGGCCCGTTTAACGTGTTCTTGCCCTTTAATATCGGCAAAATCAAACTCCGCCAGAACACCGGTTTTTAATTTGGCAAAAGTAAGATGTTTTTGCGACGTGATTTTTTCGTCGGTTGTTAAATGATGAAAAAGCTGCAGAAGAGAAACCACGGGCATAACTTTGATACCATTAACCACGGCTGCCTCAAGGCTGTTGACGCTGGGCAGAAAAACCTGATCAAATTTTTTTTCTTTAGCCAGAATCGTCATCGGCAAAACACCGTTGGTATGACGCAGACTGCCGTCAAGCGAAAGCTCGCCTAAAACTAAAGTTTTCGTCAAATCAGCGGTTAGTTGACCGGAGGCGATTAAAAGACCCAAAGCTATGGGCAAGTCAAAACCCGGGCCTTCTTTGGGTAAATCGGCGGGGGCCAAATTTACGGTGATTCGCTTCGGCGGAAAATCGGCACCGGAATTTTTTAAAGCGCTTCTTACTCTTTCTTTGGCTTCCTCAACCGCCTTATCGGGAAGACCGACGATGGTAAAAGAAGGCAGACCCTGCGAGGCAATATCAACCTCAACCTCAATCGGTACACTTTCCAAACCCACCGTCGCCCCGGAAAAAACCTTCGCCAACATGATTTAATTGTCTCAAATAAAAATGAGAATCTCAAGACGACTTTCAAGATTTAATACTCTTTTAGAATCTCTTGCCGTAAGTTTAAAAAACTGGTTATGTCTTTTTGCGAAACATCCAGATGGATACTCCGCCAAAAAGAAGTCATATCCTCGTAGGCTTGACGTGTATAAGTGATGCCAACTTTGGCAACTAAGTCAAGAAGTCCTTTTAAAGGAAAGGCTGCAAAGTTATCTTCTCCTCCAATAAAGACAAATCCTTCTGGATCTTCATCACCTTCACCCGGCCATCCTCCCGAAAAAACAACTTTTCCTTTTGAAACGCGAATCATTTCTAAAATAGACCAGGCGGCTTCTTTGCCGTTTTGGGCATATAAAGGCATCCCCATTGAGGAAATAACCAGGTCAAAACAATTATCCTTAAAAGGTAAAGAAATGACGGCGTCCGCAGCAATAATTCTTCCCGGAAATCGAGCCGCTATCTTTGCCAGCTGTTTTTTTCTCCAGCTAAGATTACCACCAGTTTCCAAAGTCGGCAAAATATCTATCCCCGTATAATCCAAACCCTCAATCATGGCCTGGCTAACAGCATTACCACCGCCAACACAAACATTAAGGATTTTCCTGCCAATTAGGTCTTTCCATTTTAAATTAAGAAGACATAAAAATCCCCGACTTGCCACCCTCGCTATAATCGGAAGTCAATGCACGGTTAGTTGATAATCCAAATTCTCCCACACTAATAAAAGGACAAGCTTCTCTAACAATCATGACGCTATTTTAACATAAAAACCAAAAAAGCCAGCCAAATCAATAATTTTTAACTTTTTGCCAAAAAAATTCTTTTCTTCGCCAATTTTAAGCTTTCTGCTAAATCTAATCATCACAAACTCTCCCGGTCAAAATCCGACGCCATAAAATTGCGAAAAGGGGGTTTTTGGTTTAAGACTAATTTATGTTAAAATATAGCCGCTTGGGAAGTCGGATGATTGCCCCGCCTTTGGCGGGAAGGAAAGTCCAGACAGCACAAAGCAAGGGACGGAGCGTAAGCTCCGACGCGTAAGCGCTGGTCTTCCGCTTTGCGGAAGCGGATTTTGAATTGACAGAATCCGAGAGCAACAGAGACGAGTCCGCCAATTGGCGGGGTGAAACGGGCAATCCCACCTGCTGTAACTTCCGACTGAGCCGATAAAGACCCAGACTTTGGGGAGGCTCGAAGAACGAAGGCACCGCGCCGAAAGGCGGGCAAGACGAGCCATCATCGCCTTGAGATAGATGATCATCTAAAACAGAATCTGGCTTACGGACTTCCCAAGCAATTTTATTTTTTTTCTGCGGTTACTTCCTGAAGAATCACCTGAAGTATTACCACCGTCGGCACAGCCAAAAGAGCCCCAAAAATTCCGGCCAGTTTGCCGCCGATCATTAAGGCTAAAAGGGTCACAATCGGCGAAAGGCCAACCGCTTTTCTCATCACGGTCGGCACGATTAAGTTTCCTTCCGATTGATGAATAATAAAATACAAAGCCACGACCGCCAAAGCCAGGGCCGGCGAGGTGACTAAAGCGACCAAAACGGCCGGAATACCTGATAAAATCGGTCCAGCAAAAGGAACAATTTCTAAAATTCCGGCGGTAATAGCCAAAGGAAGTGCATAATCAATCCCCAAAGCCACTAAACCGATATAGGTCACCAAACCGATAAGAAACATGAGAAGCAGCTGCCCCCGAACCCAAGACCCTAACCTTTCCTCGATTTTACCCAGAAGTAGGACTAATTTTTTGCCCGAATCTTGGCCTAAAAAACTGACAAAGGTTTTTTCCAGATCCTCCCTTTCCAAAAGCAAATAAAAGGTAAAGATAAGAAACGTTACAAGGGTAAAGATATTGGAAAATAAACCCACGGTCACGCGAAGAATGTCCCCGCTCACCGGAGTTAACTGTTGTGTCATGAACTCAAAATTTAAGGGCAAAAAGGTAAGGATTCTACTGGCCAACTCCGGAATCTTTTCCCAAAACCGCAGGGTTTGATTGATTAAAAGCGGAAAAATAGCCCCGCCTAAAGCTCCAAGAGAAATAAGAAAAGTAAGATAAATGACTAAAATAGACAAGAGACGTGGCACGCCTATTTTTTCCAGTTTTTGGACCAAAGGACGAAGAGCCGACATTAAAATAAAGGCTAAAAATAAGATTAAAATAATATCGATAATTTGCCACAAAAACCAAAGCAGGAGCAACAATACGGCGGTAAAAAGAATCGTTTTATAGGAAATCTCAATTCTTGTCGGCATAACAACTATGCATTATACCATGAGCTAATCGTTTTTTCTATTTGTCTACTAAAGTTCGGGCAAGTTATGGCAAACCATTTAATTCTTTTTTCTTTTTTAAGCCATGTTAACTGTCTTCTCGCATACCCATGTTCGGCCAATTGCCATTTAATAATGACTTCCTTTTTCGTCATTTCTCCGGCAAAATACGGCTGCCATTCACGATAACCAAGCGTTGTCCCCAAGACAGAATTTGTCCATGACAAACCCCGTTTTAGAAGATCTCTGATTTCCCTTTCTAATCCTTGCTTTTCTCTGGCAATCACTCGCCGATCAATTTGCGCGTAGAGAAATTTATGGGGAGCCGTTAAGCCGATAAGTAAAGAGTCTAACTTTTGAGGTTTATTATTTAATTTTATGGGTTTTTTGTGCCTAGCTATTTCCAAAGCCCTTATCAAGCGTCTTGGGTTTTTTTTATCTGACTCATTCATCGTTTCCCATTTTCCCGGGTTAATTTTTTTTAACCTGTCCTGTAAAGTTTTTAAGCTTACTTTTTCTAAGCGCTGACGAAATTCCCAGTCGGGACCGATGCCTAAAGTGCCAAGACCGTCTAAAAATGACTTGATGTATAATCCTCCCCCGCCAACTAAAATCGGCAGCTTCCCTCTTTTAAGAATATCCTCTCTGACTAAATGGGCACACCTTATATAGTCAGCCACCGTAAATTGACAATCGGGTCTAACCACGTCTAATAACCAAATTGCTCCTCCCATTGCCGTTTTCCAAAAGCCTAATTTTTTATCGTTATACTTAATACTTGATCCTTGATACTGGCTACCTTGCGGCAGGTCTTTTCCTGTACCGATATCCATCCCCTGATAAACTTGTCTGGAATCGGCCGAAATGATTTCACCGTTAAATTTTTTGGCTAATTCTAGGGCCAGTTTGGTTTTACCCGTTGCCGTCGGTCCGCAAATAACTAAAATTTTATCCATAACCATTGTTTAAATCTCTTTAAATCTTTTAAAATCAAAAAACATAGGCGTTTCCATAAATTGGCAAAATAGGTTATATTAAATAAAATCATACTGACGATAATAATGGCATCATAACTTCGGCGAATAAAATATTCATCGTCAAGCATGAGCCACATCCCAAACTCATCAAAAGTCAAAGCTAAACCGATGCCGAAGAAAGCCGCCAGTTTAATTTTCCAGGCCTGAACATAATGATATGGCAAAACCATGACCGAATAACCGATAACACTGTTTAAAAGTATCCCCCAGGCAAAATGATGAATATGAACTCCCCTAACGTTTCTGGTGATTGACTCCGGTACCAAACCCAAAAGCGATAGATAAACCCAGGTTCTGGCTAAAATAAAAGTTATTAAAAAGAAAAAGAAAATAACAAAAGGCACGCCTTCTTTTTGTTTTTTGACAAATTTTTCATAAAGAAAATATGGTGGTTTAAAAATATTATTTTCCATCTTTCTTCTATATGATATACTAAAATCCAAAGGAGAAAGCAAGATGATCACCAAAAATCAAATTTACCGCTGTAACGTTTGTGGCAATATCGTCACTGTTTTATACGCCGGTGGCGGACAATTAGTTTGCTGCGGGCAGCCAATGGAACTCCTTCAGGAAAAAACCCAAGATGAAGGAGCGGAGAAACATGTTCCCGTGGTGGAGAAAACCGCTAATGGGATTAAGGTCAAAATCGGTTCCGTCCCGCATCCGATGGAAGAAAATCATTACATTCTCTGGATCGAGGTTATCGCTGATGGCGAAACGTTGCGCCATTTCTTAAAACCGGGCGATGGGCCGGAAGCGGAATTTTATCTAAAGGCGGAAAAAATAACGGTCAGAGACTATTGTAATATTCACGGGCTTTGGCAAGCCTAATTTAGATGTTAATTAATTTGTCTAAAATTCGGAAACGCCGCTTTTTTTCTTGATGCGAAACATCATCTTTAAATTTAAAAGCCGCCGTTTGCGGACGGGGTGAATACATCGCTATATAGGCTTTAACAAAGCCAACTTTCTTGCATAATTTAAAAGTATTCAAAAATTGCTCCTCTGTTTCACCAGGAAATCCCACAATAATATCAGTACCGATTTGCATCTTGGGAATTTGTTTTTTGATTTTTTTGACTAAATTTAAATAATCAGAAGTCTTATAATGACGATTCATCATCTTCAAAATTTCATCATCTCCGGACTGCACGGGTAAATGCAAGTAGCGGTCTATTTTGGGAAGTTTTAAGGCTTCAATAATTTCGTCGGTCAGATCCCAAGGATTAGAAGTCATAAAGGAAATTTTCTCTAAACCGGATAAATCATTTAAAGTACGCAATAAATTGGCAAAAGTTGCTTTTGTATTTTGAAGGTCTCGACCATAAGCATTAACATTTTGACCGAGAAGCATTATTTCTTTATTTCCCCGCCTTGTTAATTCTTCGACTTCACAAATAATTTCTTCCAATGGTTTTGAAATTTCTCGGCCGCGGCTGTAAGGAACGACGCAATAAGTACAAAAATTATTACAACCCTCCATGATGGAAACAAAAGCAGACGTTTTTGAATTGTGAATTGTGAATTGAGAATTGTGAATTAGATCGGAGATTTTGATAAACTCATCAACCCCTGGCAGTTTCTTTTTTAAAGAAGTTATGCCGTGATAGAGCATGCAACCCGTAAGAATGATTTTTTGCTTCTTTTTCTTTTTTTTAATGAGATTATTTACTAATCCCAAAACCCGATGTTCGGCCGATTCACGAACCGAACAGGTATTAATCACAATTTCATCTGCTCCATCAATAGACTCCGCTTTTTGCCAACCACGAGATTCATATCCGGCGGCTATTCTTTCCGAATCGGCCTCGTTCATCTGACAACCGAAAGTCTTAATAAAATATTTCATAAGGTTAACTTGAGGCGGAAGAATATTGCCCCAGGGCAAAATGCCAAAGTTTTAAACTTAAAATAAAAAGAAAAATACCGATTAAAAAAGCCACCAAAATTCCCCAACCCGACAAAAGACCCATTAGGGCTTTAGCCGGAAAAGCCATCATAATCCCGACCGGCAAAATATAGGTTATCAAGAAACGTAAAGGTTCCTTATAAACATCAATGGGAATCATGGCCATTCTCGTTACGTCACGATAGAGCATAATCGAATTATCTATTTCCGTCGTTAAGATCCCCAAAGCTAAAACCGCAATATGAAAAGCGGCGGCAATTAAAAAAGCGTTGGCAATTAAAAGAAGATAAAAAATTACTCCCCATAACGTGATCCCGCCGATTTTACCGGCTAAATAAATCGTGGCAAAAGCAAAAGGGACAAACATTAAAAGATCGACAACGTCGGCACCACCGGCTAAAACCCGAAACAAAGGATTAATGGGTTTGGCTAAAACCAAATCAAAATTGCCGGAAACAACCAAGGGTCTAAAACGATAAACCTCTCGGAAAAGAAGTTGAACGCCAGTATCGATTAAATTATAAGTTAAGACAAAAAGGGCGGCCTGATATAAATTATAACCGGCCAAAACTTTTGTTTTGGAAAGTAAAAAGAGCAAAAAAACAAAGAAGAAGGTGAAGCGCAGGGCCTTGCCTACAAAAAAAAGACCGAAACTGAAACGTGAGGTTAACATCGTCATAAAAGAATAGGCCGTTAATTTTAACCAAACACGTAAATATCTTTTAAGATTTTTCATCTTTTATCTTCCTTCGGCTCCATAAACTTTAAGTCCCGCCCTCCATGTTTTATTAACAATAATAAACCAAATCCCTAACCAGGCAAAACCAAGACTAAAACCGAAGACAATTTGGATGAAATTTACCTGGCCTAAATAGATTTTTAAGGGAAAATAAAGAAGATACGGGAAAGGAGTCAGTTGAAGAAAATTAAATAAAGGCTTTGGCAACATGTCCAGAGGAAAAATTGTGCCGGCAAAAAATTCCAGGAAAATAGAAAAAACAAATCTCGGACCCCAAACGCCGGACCATGATTCCGGCGTCCAAAAGGCAATCAGTCCTAAAAACAAATTAATGAAAAAATAAAGAATGGTTGAAAGCATTAAAGATAAAATAAAAGTCATCAACAACAAGAGATTGGTCTGTAAGAAAAACGGCGGCTTAACGATCAAGAAAAATAAGGTTAGTTCTATACTGACAAAAAAAATATTTAAAAGCTTGTCGGCAAGGTCGCGGGAAAACCAATAAACCAAAAAATTCAAGGGCTTAAGAAGATAATTGGTTAAATTTCCCTGATTTATTTCCGAACCCACATCAATTGTCCGTGATGAAAAAATAAGCGATCGAACAAAAGCAACCCCGATAATATAAGTTAAAATCGTCCTTTGTTGCCAGCCGAAAAGACTCGTTTGACCGCCAAAAATGGCCAACCAAAAAAAATAAATGGTAATAAAACCGATAAAACTTCGAAGTCTCCAAACTAAAAAATTAAGCCGGTACATTGCGTATTCAGCCCAAGTATTTTTGATCGTTAACCAGTATTTTTTCATAAAAAGATTATTTATGAGAGAAGACCTGACGAATAATATCTTCAATGGCCGGTTCTTCGATTAAAAGATCGGCGACGGGAAAGTCCCGTAAGAGTTCCGAAGCCGCCAAGGAAATGACTCCCCGAGGAACGGAAATCAGAGCTTTAGGATATTCATATTTTTTTATTTCTCCGATTTTTTGCAGTTTTTTCGCATCAATATCGTGACTGAAGATAACTGACAAAAGTTTATAGCCGGCATATTTTTCGACTAATTTCTGCAAATTCCCATCATAGATAAGCTTTCCTTTATCAATAATGACAACTCTTTCGGCTAATTCTTGAACATCCCCCATATAATGGCTGGTTAAAATAATGGTCGCTTTGTAAAGCCGGTTATAGTCAGCTAAAAAATCACGAATCTTTTTTTGAGAAATAACATCCAAACCAATCGTCGGTTCATCTAAAAATAAAACTTTGGGCGAATGGAGAAGGGCCGCAACTAATTCGCATTTCATGCGTTCACCCAAAGATAATCTTCTGGTGGGGACTTTTAATAAATCTTTAATCTCTAAAAGTCTGGTTAAATCAGTCAAGGTCTTTTCAAATTGGGCATCGGGAATTTGGTAAATTTCTTTATTTAAAAGAAAGGTTTCCATTGGCGGTAAATCCCACCAGAGTTGATTTTTTTGACCCATAACCAGGCTGATGTTTTTTAAAAATTCCGTCTGGCGCTCATAAGGGGTAAAACCGGCCACTGAAACTTCACCGCTGGTAGGGTATAAAAGTCCTGATAAGACTTTTAAAGTCGTTGTTTTGCCGGCTCCGTTTGGACCGATAAAACCCACTAATTCTCCCTCTTTAATCGAAAAGGAAAGATCGTCAACGGCTTTAACGTCTAAAGACTGACGGTTAAGCAAAGATTTAAAAGAACCTAAAAGACCGGCCTCTTTTTGCCAGACCTGATAATTTTTTTTAAGATGAGAAACGGCAATCATCATAAATTTCTAATTTCTAATTGGTCTCATTATACCAAAAAGAGAAGCTCCCATTCAGGGAAACCTCTCTTTAATTATCAATTAACTAAATCTTACCTGACAACTTTTTTTAAGGCTTTGCCGGCGGTAAAACCAGGAGTTTTTCTGGCCGGAATATCAATCGCCGCTCCAGTTTGGGGATTTCGTCCCTTTCTGGCGGCTCGAGAACGAACGGAAAAAGTCCCGAATCCGGTGATAACGACTTTCTCGCCTTTCTTTAAAGTATCAGCCACTCCACCAAAAACGGCGGCGACGGCTTCTCTGGCTGCTTTATTGGTAAGATTAACTTTCTTGGCGACGTGTTCGATTAAATCAGCTTTAGTCATGAAGATTCACCTCCTTTAGGCAGATAAATTTGGTTTTAGGCTGTAGTTAAAGCCTTCCGCCAACAATGTAGAGGATTCTTCGCGTCTTGTCAAGGAGTATTAAATATAACAAACTAGATAGAGCATCCCGTCGCCAAATTCTCATAGATTACGTTTCTTATTTGGCTGTTTCGGTAATGCGCAATTCGCGGATAACGGTGACTTTGACTTGCCCCGGATAGGTTAATTTCTTTTCAATCTCGTCTTTAATCTTTTGCGCTAAAACCGTGGCCGCCGCGTCGTCTAAAACGCCGGGGTCAACAATAACCCTAATTTCCCGACCGGCCTGAAAAGCATAAGCTTCCTTAACTCCCTCTTTTGTTTTCGCAATCGCTTCAAGATCGGTTAATCTTTTCAAATACTCTTCGTAATCTTCGTACCTGGCCCCCGGTCTGGCGCCGGAAATGGCATCGGCAATATAAACAATCATTGATTCGATACTCGAAAAAGGCTTATCCTCGTGATGCTCTTCAACACAGGCGATGACAGCTTCGGGCATACCGTTCTTCTTCAAAAGATCAACGGCCAAACTAACATGAGTGCCCTCTTCTTCGGTAATCACCTTACCAATATCATGCAGTAAACAACCAAGCCTGACAATATTAATATTGGCGCCCACTTCTTGAGCCAAAGCCACGCCGATTTTCGTTTCTTCCAAGGTGTGGGCGATCATATTTTGACCGTAAGAAAAACGGTATTTAAACCGTCCTAAAAGAGCAAGTTTATCGGCCGGAAGATTATAGACGCCGACATTATGAGCGAGTTTCTCGCCTTCCGTAAACATGATTTTTTCAAGATCTTGTTTAACCCGAGTTACCAATTCCTCAATTCTCCCCGGCTGAATTCGGCCGTCAGCCATCAGTTTTTCTAAAGCGACTTTGGCCACCTCTCTTCTGATCGGATCAAATGAAGAAAGTCTGATCACGCCTTCCTCGTCTAAATCAACATCAACCCCGGTCGCAACCTCAAACGCCCTGATGTTTCTGCCTTCCTTACCGATGATTCTGCCTTTAAGCTCTTCATCGCCAAGTTTAACCGTGGAAACGGTGTATTCGGCAACGTAATCTGTGGCTCCATGTCGCATCGCCTCCACGAGAATTTCCCGGGCTTTATTGTCAGCTTCTTCTTTAGCCTTGGCTTCGGCTTCCTTAATCCTCTTGGCAATATCTTCCTTAAGTCTTTCTTCTAAAGCCGCTAAAATAAGATTTTTGGCTTCTTCCCTGGTCAGACCGGCCGCCCGTTCCAATTTCGCAACCTGGTCCTGTTTAACCTTATCAATCTCTCCTAAGCGGCTTTTCAGCTCTTCGTCTTTACTGACTAAATATTTTTCTTTTTCTTCTAAAGCCCCCATTTTCCTGGCCATCTCGGCTTCTTGATTCCGCAGTTTATTGGCTTCTTCCTGGGCCTCTCGGCGAATTTTTAAAGCCTCTTCGCGGGCTTCGGTGATAATTTCCTGGGCGCGGTTTTGGGTAACCGGTGAAACCTGTGGCGTCTGTGGTAGAGGCTCGATCTTTTTCTTTTTGGGTTTTAAAAAAATCTCTTTAAGATTATCTAAAAATGACATACTTTACCTTTCTTGATAAATGTTAGAGGAGAGAGACCCACCAAATTAAGGTGGTTTTAAACGCTAGTTGTAAGTTTAATATGAAGTTTATGGGTTAAAATATTCATATTTAACGCTTAAATCTCTGCTTTCTCACATTTATCAATTGTTAACTTAAGTTATCTTACTCTTTTTCTTTAATTTCGTCAATTACTTTTTCAATGGTTTCCCAGGCAAAACCACGACGCAAAAGATAAGCGCTAAGTTTTTTCCTGATTTCTTCTTGAGGATAATTTTCCCAAACCTTTATCTTTTTACTAACCGCTTTTTTTGCTAAATCATCTTCTTTAAATAGGTGTTTCATGTTTTGTGTTTCATGTTCTATGATTTCCCGAGAGATCCCTTTTTGCCGAAGTTCCATCTCAAGAACTTTTCTGCCTTTTGGCCGAAAAGCAGCGCGCTGCTCAATCCACCATTTGGCAAATTCTTTGTCGTTGACAAAACCCAAATGTTTTAATTTGGCCCAAACCATTTTTTTGGTTTTTTCACCGACTGCCTGACGATGGAAATAATCTTCCAGTTCTTTTTCCGAACGGGGGCGGAAAGAAAGAAATTTTAAAACCCGCTCATAGACTTTGATAAACTCATTTTCTTTAATTAATCTATCGATTTCTGGCAAGGATAAATGATCGTCGATTTTTAAACCCGCCTTAATTAAGGATTCGGCCGAAAGACTAAAAGCGTATTGACCATCAAGAAAAATGTTAAAGCGTTTTTGTCCGCCGTAGCTTCGATAGAGGCGGGTTTGATGACGGATATCGGTTATCTGTGGCATGAAAAATTATTCGGCTTCTTCGCCACCGATCTCTTTGGGAATCGGTTTCCCGCTTTTAACCTGTTTCCAGATTGCCTCTAAAATTTCTTTGGCAATTTTGGGAGATTCTTTTAAGAAAATTCTTGTGGCTTCTTTGCCCTGGCCCAACATGTGTTGACCGAATTTTATGAAAGCCCCGCTTTTTTGGAGAATACCAAATTCAAGCCCGACATCTAAAAGATTCCCCTCATAAGAAATACCGTCATTTAAAATATCGAATTCGGCGGTTCTAAAAGGCGGCGCCACTTTATTTTTAACGACTTTCACCCGGTGACGACTGCCAATTGCCCGGTCGCCGTCTTTTAAAGTTTCAATTTTCCGACTGTCAAGCCGGACAGAAGAATAGAATTTTAAAGCCAAACCACCGGGAGTTGTTTCCGGATTACCGAACATAATTCCGATTTTTTGACGCAACTGATTGGTGAAAATGGCAATTGTTTTTGATTTGGAAATAACACCCGTTAATTTACGTAAAGCCTGAGACATGAGTCTTGCCTGAACGCCGATGATGGAATCACCCATTTCTCCTTCAATCTCGGCCCGGGGTACCAGGGCGGCGACGGAATCAATAACGACGACATCCACTCCGCCGCTTCTTATCAAAGTTTCGGCAATTTCTAAGGCCTGTTCACCCGTATCCGGTTGAGAAATTAAAAGATTATCCAGGTCAACACCGATTATTTTTGCCCAACCCGGATCTAAAGCATGTTCGGCATCAATAAAAGCCGCCGTGCCGCCGTTTTTTTGGGCTTGCGCAATCGTCGCTAAGGCCAGCGTTGTTTTCCCGGAAGCTTCAGGCCCGAAGATTTCGATAATCCGACCTCTGGGAAGTCCGCCAACGCCTAGGGCAATGTCTAAAGCCAACGCGCCGGTGGAAACAACATCGGTCGGGGTTTTGGCAGCTGTTTCACCTAAACGCATGATCGAACCCTTACCGTATTGTTTTTCGATCTGCTCCATGGCCAGTTTAATGGCCGTCAGTTTCTCGTCTTCTGCCATCGTGCTTTTCTTTTATCACAATTATTGTTAAAATACAAGCATTATCGGGGAGTGGCGTAATGGTAGCGCGCTAGGCTGGGGGTCTAGCAGCCGGAGTTCGATTCTCCGCTCCCCGACACTTTGACTCACAAAGCTTTGCTGTAAGACAAAAATTGGAAGGAGATTGGGCGAAAAAATTAGTCGCCCCAAAATACCACGCGGCCAAAATTTTATTAACAGAAGAAATCTGACTCCACTATATTACTTTAAAGCAATATAGTAAATAATCAATAATATTTTAATTTCTTTACTGAAATGTTTTTATCTCTTCGGAGACTGTTTTTTGGCTCTTGATTTACCGGCAAAACCGGCTTTTATTCTTTGCTTTTTCCGAGGATCACGTTTAAGAAGTCCGGCTTTTTTAAGAAGCGGCCGATATTTTTCTTTGTCAATTTTCTCAATGGCTCTGGCGATACCGTGAATAACGGCGCCCAATTGCCCTGTCATCCCGCCGCCCTCAACCTTGACCGTGACCTCAAATCTGCCCAGATTGTCCGTCAACTGAAACGGTTGAAGATAGGCAAATTTAGCTATCTCGCCGGAAAAATACTCAGGCGCCGGCCGGTTATTAATCGTAATTTCCCCTTTGCCGCCAACCGTAAGCCTGACTCTGGCGGTTGATTCTTTACGTCGGCCAATCGCCTGATAAAAAGAGATCTTGCTCGGCGCAACTTTGCTGGTCGTTTTTACTTCTTTGGTTATTTCTTCTTTTTTCTTTCTTGGCATATATTAACTTTTAAATTTATCTTTATATGGGTGTTCGCTTTCCTGGTAAACATAAAGTCGGGTCAACATTCTGTCTCTTAATTTGTTTTGCGGCAACATTCCCTTAACGGCTTCATAAATAATTTTTTCCGGCATAACTTGACGCATTTCTCCCAAACTCCGGTTTCTTAAGCCTCCCGGATAACCGGAATAACGATAATAGAGTTTTTGCTTTTCTTTTTGGCCGGTAACTTTAATCTGTTTAGCATTAACAACGACAACATAATCGCCACAGTCAAGATAACGAACGAAGTAGGGTTTGTTTTTCCCCATTAAAAGCGCCGCAATTTTTGTGACCAACCGACCCAGGATTTGATCCTGGGCATCAATTAAATGCCAAGCTTGTTTAATTTCACTCTGACTGGTAGCTTTAATCATTTCTGAATTTTCTCCTTTTTCCCTGTCGCTTTTTTAGGTTTAGCCACGGCTTTTTTGACCACGGCTGGCTTTTCCAAAACTTCTGTTTTTAAATCTTCTACCCATTGGATTAAAACCATAGCCGCGTCGTCGCCGCTTCGTTCTCCAAGACGCAAAATCCGCGTATAGCCGCTTTTTCTTGAAGATAATTTCGGCAAAATTTCCGTGGTTAATTTATTAACGGCTTCTTTTTGCGGAATTATCTTTAAAACTTCTCTTTTGCCGGCCACCGTCCCTTTTTTAAGTTTGTTAACCAATTTATCAATAAGCCCGGAAATCGCTTTGGCTCTTGACCTGGTTGTTTTGATTTGGCCAAAAAGAACCAACGAATAAATTAAATTACGCCAAAGATGAAATTCCTGTGCTTTTTTCATAAAGTCAACAAGTTAAACAGATAAGGCCACGCCTTTTTCTCTTAATTTTTCTTCAACGGTCGTAATCGATTTACCTCCCAAATTCTTAATTTTCATCAGTTCTTTTTTTGGCGTACCCAAAAGCTGTCCGACGGTTTCGATCCCCCCGTTTTTAAAGGCATTGCTGATTCTCGTCGGTAAATCTAACTCTTCAATCGTCATTTTAAGAATCTCATCGGAAACGGCCGGGGTCACGGCCACTCCTTCTGTCGGTACGGCTTTGGGTTCATAAATTTGTAAGAAATAAGAAACCAATATTTTGGCCGTGCTTCTGACCGCTGACAAAGGATCAATGGTTTTATCGGTCCAAACTTCTAAAATGAGCTTATCAAGATTAGTCATGCGGCCGACACGCGTCGCTTCGACTTTATAATTGACCCGCAAAACAGGACTGAAGGTTGCATCGAGAGGAATAATCCCCACGGCCCCGGTTTTTTGTTCTTCGGCAGGCAGAAAACCAAAACCGGGTTCAACAGTCATTTCCGCTTCAATTTTACTTTTACTGTCAGCGAGTGTGCCTAAATAAAGATCTTTATTGGCAACTTCAAGACCCGACGTCAGCTTTAAATCACCGGCGGTAATTTTACCAGGACCGCGAGCCGATAAAGTCACTTTAACCAATTCATTTTTTGACAGCTTAAATCTTATCTTTTTGACGTTTAAAATAAACTCGACCACGTCCTCTGATAAACCGGGAATCGTCGAAAATTGATGCTTGACCCCTTCGATCTTAATTGTCGTCACCGCCGCTCCGGGCAAGGACGAAAGCAAAATCCGACGCAGAGCATTGCCTAAGGTATGGCCAAAACCCTGATCTAAAGGTTCGATGATAAACTTACCATAGTCATCCCGTTCTTCTTGAGCCTTGATCTTAAAATTTGGTTCAAACATAAAAAGCTCCTTTCATTTTTATCTTGAATAAGATTCGACTATTTGTTGTTCGTCAATTTCCGTTTCAATATTGTCTCTTTTGGGAATATTTAAAACTTTACCCACCGGTCCTTTTCGTGTCAACCAGGAAGGCAAATTGGGATTTTTATCTTCTAAAAGTTTCGTAATAACCGGAATTTTCAACGCCTTATCAGAAAGAGTGATAATATCATCTTTTTTGACCGCATAGGACGGAATATTAACTTTACGACCGTTAACCTGAATATGCCCGTGTGAAACCAGTTGTCTGGCTGCCGCCCTGGTCGGAACTAAATTTAAACGGTAAACAACATTGTCAAGCCTGGTTTCTAGCGCCTGGAGCAAAGACTCCCCGGTGCTGGCTTTCTTCTTTCGGGCTATGGTAAAATAACGTCTGAATTGTTTCTCTAAAAGACCATAAATTCTTTTCGCTTTTTGTTTTTCCCGAAGTTGCAGACCAAATTCCGATGGTTTTCTTCTTTTTCTTTGTTGACCATGAATTCCCGGAGCAATATTAATACGGCGCAGCAAGGAAGCATGAGCCTTACTGCCTACGGTTTTTAAGCCAAGGTCTTGTCCTTCGCGCCTAGCCAGTCTATTTTTTGGACCCGTATATCTTCCCATTTAATTAGACTCTCCTTTTTTTCTTCGGCCTGACACCGTTATGAGGAATCGGTGTCACGTCGGCAATTAAACTGATCTGTAAACCGACCGATTTTAAAGCCCGTAGGGCGGCATCTCTACCGGCTCCCGGACCTTTGATATAAACCTCAACTTCACGAATACCAGCAATCTGAGCTTTTCGCGCTACTAATTCAACGGCCGTGGTCGCGGCATAGGGTGTCGATTTCCGGGCTCCCTTAAAACCCGAGGCCCCAGATGATCCCCAACAAACGGTATTACCGGAGTCGTCGGTCATCGTCACCAGGGTATTATTAAAGGTCGCGGTAACATAAACACGACCCCTGGAACCAACTTGTTTGATTTTTTTTATAGCCATTTATTTACTTACCTCTTTTGTTGCTGAACCTGTAGGCGCGGAACTTGTCCTGGCTGCCATTTCTTTCTTAATCGCCCCAATCGTCACTCTTTTGCCCCGCTTTGTCCGGGCATTACTTCTGGTCCGTTGTCCACGAACCGGTAAATTCCGACTGTGACGCACGCCTCTATAGGCACCAATTTCTCTTAATCTTTTAAGATTTTCCTGTATCTCCCGACGTAAATCGCCTTCAATTTTGTAGGTATCAACAACTTTTTGCAAACGACTGATCTCTTCTTCCGTCAATTCATGAGTCCTTTTGGCGGGTTCGACTTTGGCCGAAGCCAAAATAGGCCCGACATTTGACCAGCCGATTCCATAAATTTTGGTTAAGCTGTAATCAATTCTTTTTTTATCTGGTAAATCAATACCGGCAATTCTTGCCATCTTTATCCTTGTCTTTGTTTATGTTTAGGATTATCGCAAGTTACGTAAAGCCGCCCCTTACGTTTAACCACGCGACATTTTTGACATCTTTTTTTAATTGAGGCTGCGACTTTCATAATTATTTAAAACGATAAATGATTCTTCCTTTATTTTCGTCATAGGGTGTCATTTCGACTTTAACCCTATCACCCGGCATAATTCTAATATAATTAATCCTCATTTTTCCGGCTAAATAGCATAAAATAATCTTGCCGTCTCCAAGTTTGACCCGAAACAAAGTATTAGGTAAGGCTTCGGTGACTTCCCCCTCAACCTCGATTTTTTGTTGATCTGCCATACTTTTTTTAAAGACAGTGTATTTTACTAAATTAAGACGTTTGCGTCAATACTATCGGCCCTTTGGCCGTGATCGCGATGGTATCCTCGAATAAACCGGAAAGCTTGCCGTCTTCCGTCTGAATTGTCCAGCCATCGTCATTTCGGTAAACGACCTGCGCTTTCCCTTGATTATAGATAATCTCAACCGCCAACGTCATCCCTTCTTTAAGTTTTGGCGTCTTCTCGACTTTGTCTTCCAAAAAACAAGGAATTGCCGGTTCTTCATGTAAATTTTTGCCGATACCGTGACCGGTTAAGGCTCTCACCGATGAATAACCTTCCTTTTCCACGGTTTCCTGAATAATCGCGGAAAGATGACCGATATGCTTACCGACCAAAGCCTGGTTTATGGCTTTTTCCAGTGCCTTTTGTCCTGTTTTCAAAAATTTTAATTTGTTCTTTTCTTTTTGTTCGCCAACGATAACCGTTTGGGCCATATCGCTATGAAACCCCTGATAAAGCATCCCGATATCAATCCCTAAAAGGTCGCCTTCTTTTAACTTGTAGTCGCCAGGTATTCCATGAACCACGATGTCATTAACGCACATACAACTGGCCCATTTATAGTCTCGCACCTTTTTAAAAGACGGTTCGCCCTTTTGGCTGATCAGTTTGTCGGCCAAACGATCTAGTTCTAAAGTGCTTACCCCCGGCCGAACATTTCTTTTAACTTTCTCCATCACGCCGGCTAAAATTTGACCCCCTTTTTTCATGATTTCCATCTCTTCTTTGGTTTTAAGAGAAATCATTTCATCCCCTTGGTTCTTTGCAAAATTTTGCTAACGACTTCAGGAATACTTAAGTTGGTCGTGTCCAAAACCCAAGCATCATCAACAACTTTTAAAGGATCTGTTTTCCTTTCCGTATCTTGAGTGTCTCTTTTAATCGTCTCTTCTAAAACACAACCAAAAGACTTTTCGATACCCTTATTCTTAAATTCTTTATATTTTCTTTCCGCTCTTTCTTCTTGATCTGCGGTCAGATAAATCTTAAGATTGGCCAATGGCAAAACACGGGTCGTAATATCCCTGCCTTCCATCACCACGCTTTCACCTTTGGCTAATTTTTTTTGTTTTTCAACCAAAAGCTTTCTAACTTGAGGCAACGTGGCCACCACCGATGCTCCCCATCCCATCTCCGGTTTCCTGATAACCGAAGAGATGTCCTGGCCATTAAGAAAAAGACGTGATTTCTCAAATTCGATCTTCGCTTTTTTTAAAAGAGCAACGACTTTCTTTTCATCTTTTAAGTCAATTTTTTGAGCCGTTGCCAAAAAGGCAGTGGCCCGATACATGGCTCCGGTATCAATATAGATTATCCCTAATTTGTCGGCTAAAATTTTGGCAATCGTTGATTTTCCTGCCCCAACCGGACCATCAATGGCAATCTGCAAAAGTTTCTTCATTTTTTCAGGCGGGATAAGATATCCTGGCTGATTTCTTCAACCGACCTTTCCCCGTTAATTTCTTCCAAAATCCCCAGCTTTTGGAAAAAATCCAAAACCGCTTTTTCACCCTGATAATACATTTCCAGTCTTTGTTTTATCCGTTCTGGTGAATCATGAAGCTCGTTGCTTCCGGCATGCAAAGGTCGGCCTCTTTTCAAAAGTCTTCCCATCGATTCCGAAGGTGAAATCTTAAGATAAATCGCCTTTTCAATCTTATAACCGTATTTATCAATTTTGTTAACCAAAAATTTGGCCTGGCGTAAGTTTCTGGGAAAACCGTCAATAATCCAGCCGTCTTTGGTTTTTTTAAGTTTATTTTTCCAAAGAACAAACATTTCACTGTCGGGGACATACTTCCCTTCAGAGAGCGACCTAAGACAGGCGGCGCCAATTAAGCCCTTGTCAGTGGCGGCCGCTTCTCTAACCAAATCACCGGAGGTTAAAATCGGCAAATTAAGCTTTTCGGCCAAAAGTTTCGCCTGGGTTCCTTTACCTGATCCCTCCGGTCCGTAAAAAACGATATGCATAAAACTACTCCTTTAAGAAGCCGTCATAGCTTCTCATGACTAACATGGATTCAAGTTGTTTGGTTGTCTCTAAAATAACGGAAACAACAATCAAAATTCCCGTACCACCCAACATCAGTGTCGTAATCCCGGTCGTACCTCTGGCCAAAGATGGTAAAACGGCAATTAGACCAAGAAAAATCGCTCCGGCCAGGGTAATCCTGGTTAAAATATAGTTTAAGTAATTGGCCGTTGGAGTGCCTGGTCTAATCCCGGGGATAAAACCACCGTATTTTTGAATCTCCGAGGCAATTTTTTGCGGATTAAAAGTTACCGCCGTATAAAAATACGTAAAACCGATAACCAGGATAAAGTAAGTCAGATTATAAACGAGACCCGAAGGATCAAACAGATTGGCGACGGTTCTGGCTATCGTTGACACCGTTTGATTTGGTGTCTGTTCTAAAAAACTGGCAAACATGGAAGGCAAAAGAATTAAAGAAATGGCAAAAATAATGGGAATAACTCCGGCCTGATTAACCCGTAAAGGCAAATGAGTTGAACCGCCACCATACATTTTACCACCTCTAATCCTTTTGGCATAAGCCACGGAAATTTGTCTTGTCCCCTCATTAACGACAACAATTCCGGCAATAACCACCACGGCCATTAAGGAAAAAACAATGATATTGGTTATGTTTTCTGCCGAAGTTACCGAAACTGTTTGCCCTAAAGCAATGGGAAGTCTTCCTACAATCCCGGCAAAAATCAACATAGAAATCCCGTTACCGATCCCATTTTCCGAAATAAGTTCTCCCAACCACATTAAAAGGATCGTCCCGGCAATCATGGTTGTGATTAGTCCTATTAAAAGCTGTGGTGACAAATTGCCGATAATTTTTTGATTGCGCAATAAAGCGTACATCCCGATCGCCTGAAGTAAAGCCAAAGGAACGGTTAAAAAGCGGGAATACTGATTGATTTTTTGTCTGCCGTATTCTCCTTCCTTGGCTAATTCTTCTAGTTTGGGAAAGACAATCTGTAAAAGTTGTAAAATAATCGTCGCGTTGATATAGGGATTAAGTCCTAGGGCCATAACGGAAAAATTAGCCAATGTTCCTCCTGAAAAAATATCCAAAAGCCCTAAAAGCTGATTTTGCGTAAAAAGTCTGCGTAAGGCCACCAGATCAACTCCGGGAATAGGAACATGAGCGAAAATTCTAAAAACAACGAAAATGGCTACGGTGAAAAGAATTTTTCTTCGTAAATCGGGAATTTTAAAAGCATTAATAATCGGCCCTAAGATTTTATTCATGCTTCAATTTTACCTCCGGCTTTAAGAATCTTTTCTTTGGCGCCCCCGGAACAGGGAAGTTTAACAATTAAAGGAATTTTTACTTCTCCGTCGCCTAGAATTTTAACCCCGAAGGCCTTGGCCTCCTCTTTTTTGAGAATATTCGCTTTAATCAAGGCTTCCAAATCAACGACGCTTCCTTTAGTCAAAAGATTTAAATATTTAACATTAATAATAATGGGGTCAATCTTCAGCGACTTATTTCTGCTCTTACCTCTTTTTAACGGCAATCTTTTAATTAAGGGTAATTGACCGCCCTCAAAACCCATTTTTATTTTACCTCTGGCTTTTTGCCCCTTAGTCCCGCGCCCGGCGGTTTTACCTCGTCCAGAACCATGACCACGACCAAGTCTTTTTTTTGATCTGGCGGTTATTTTAGGTAAATCATTCAGTTTCATTAATCCTCCTTAGTTTTTTTAAAGCCTCAAGGGTCGCGTAAACGTTAGAGGCTTGATTATCACTGCCTAAAACTTTAGAAACGATGTCTTTAATCCCCGCCGCTTCAACGACAACCCGAACGGCTCCGCCGGCAATAACCCCTGTGCCGGCTGGAGCTGGTTTCAGCAAAACCAAAGCGGCACCTCTTTTAATTCTGATTTCATGAGGAATTGTCGTTCCTCTTAAAGGCACGGTAATTAAATGTTTTTTCCCGTAAGCCACGCCTTTTTGAACGGCATTGGAAACTTCGGGTGCTTTACCCAGGCCAACGCCAACCCGACCCTTTTTATCGCCAACGACCACAATCACGGAAAAGCCGATTTTATTTCCGCCCTTCGTCTTTTTGGAAACGCGATTAACCTGAACCACTTTTTCCTCAAATTCCTGTTCCATATTTTGATTAGAGGTAGACCAATTATTGCTCTTGACTCCTTTATAGTTTAGAATTTTAGACCTCCTTCTCTTGCTCCTTCAGCTAAGGCTTTAACACGACCATGATATTTGCATTTTCCCCGATCAAAAAAAACTTCACTGGCTTTTTTAGCAAAAGCTTTTTTAGCTAAAATTTTGCCTAATTCTTTCGCTTTTGCCGTTTTTGTCCCTTTAAAGTCTTCCTTAAGATCATGGCCACTTACGGCCGCTAAGGTTTTCCCCGCCTGATCGTCAATAACTTGGGCGTAGATATATTTATTTGAGCGAAAAACTGAGAGTCTTAGTCTTTTCATTTTTTATTTACCTCCGCTACCACCGGCAGCCCCTAGAGTCTTGGCGACTTTACCCAATTTTCTTCTGATTTTCTCTTCCTGGTATTTAATGCCCTTGCCTTTGTAGGGTTCGGGCGGACGAATCCGGCGAATTTTAACGGCCACCTCGCCCACGAGCTGTTTATCGGCTCCCGAAACTTGAATTTTATTTTCCGAAACGCTGAAAGAAATACCCGTCGGCGCTTGAACTTTAACCGGATGCGAAAAACCCACCGTGAGAACGAGGGTGTCGCCTTCAACCGAAGCTCGGTAACCCACCCCAACTAATTCTAAGGTTTTTGTCCAACCTTGAGAAACACCCAAAACAGCGTTGGCAATTAAAGTTCTGGTTAAACCCCAAAGATTGGCCTGGTTCTTGTCTGTTTTACAAATAACCTGTCCGTTGTTAATGGTAACCTCAACTAAAGATGGCAGGAAAAGCTTGACTTCTCCTTTGGGACCGGAAACCATTAATTTCTCTCCCTCTTTTTTAAGGTTAACATCCGAAGGTATCGTGATGGGTAACTTGCCTATTCTTGACATATTTTTTACCAAATTTTACAAATCGCTTCTCCGCCTAAATTCTTGGTCTTAGCTTCTTGACCGGTCATCAAACCTTCGGGTGTAGACATAACGACAATCCCTAAACCACCCAAAACTTTAGGAATTTTGGTTTTTCCCAAATAAACTCTTAAACCCGGTTTGCTGACTCTTTGGATATCGGTTAAAACCGGCTTCTTGCCTTCATATTTTAACGTCAAAATAAGATTTTCCACAAATTGATTCTTTATTTTTTCGGTTTTGACGTTTTCTAAAAATCCTTCCTTGACTAAAACCTTGGCCAAATTTTCTTTAAATTTTGAAGCCGGAACTTTGACTTCGGCTTTTTTAGCCAGATAACCGTTTTTGATGCTGGAAATAAAATTAGCAATTGGATCAATTGACATATTTTTTTACCAGGAAGCTTTAGTCACTCCCGGTAGTTCTCCTTTATTAGCTAGTTCCCGAAAACATAATCGGCAAAGACCAAATTTCCGCATGTAAGCTCTCGATCGGCCACAAAGCTGACAACGGTGATGATCTCTAACCGAATATTTTTGCGGTTTTTTAAATTTAACAATATTGGAAACCTTAGCCATTCTTTGACTCCTTTCGCTCTCTTAGCGATAAATTTCTTGCTCTCATTACGGTTTACCCTGAGGTCGCGCCGACTGGCGACCGAAGGGCATTCCAAATTCTTCTAAAAGACTTTTTGCTTCTTTGTTATCTTTAGCGGTTGTCACCAAGGTTAACTCTAAACCTCTAATTTTATCAATTTTGGCATAATCGATTTCGGGAAAAATGATGATTTCGTTAATTCCCAACGTATAGTTACCCTTGCCGTCAAAACCGGACTCGGGAATACCCTTAAAATCTCTGACCCTGGGTAAAACAATCGCCACTAATTTTTGTAAGAAATCATTCATCCTTTTGCTTCTTAAGGTAACTTTCAAACCGATCGGTTCGCCTTTTCTTAATTTAAAAGCCGCAATGGCCTTTCGGGCATAAGTCGTCATCGGTTTCTGACCAGTAATTTGCTTGAGTTGTTCACTCATCGAATCTAAAGCCTTTTTATCCACCATGGCTTCTTTTAAACCGACATTAAGAATGATTTTTTTAAGTTTTGGTTTAGCCAACGGATTCATTATCTAATCACTCCTTTGCACTTTCGACAGATTCTTAATTTGGAAAGATTTTCTTTCTTATTGCCCTCTTCAATTTGATAACCAACGCGGGTAGGCTTACCGCAACGCAAACAGATAAGGGCAATTTTCGCCGTATCCAAAGGTTTGGTAATATCAATAATTCCGCCCGGTTTCCCTTGTCCCTGTGGTTTCAAATGTTTTTTATAAAGATTAATTCCGGTCACCAAAACCTTTTGACTTTTGGGAAAAACTTTTTCAATTTTTCCTTTTTTGCCCTTATCTTTACCTATGGTTACGATGATTTCATCACCCTTTTTAAATTTCATTTTTAATAAACCTCCAAAGCCATGGAAATTATTTTGTTAAAACCCAATTCTTTAAGTTCACGAGCAATCGGGCCAAAAATTCTTGTTCCTCTCGGATTTTTATCCTGAGGATTGTCAATAATCACGGCCGCATTGTCATCAAATCTGATATAAGAACCATCTTCTCTCCCGACTTCTTTTTTCGTCCTGACCACGACAGCCTTAACCAACTCGCTGTCCTTAACGACACCGGTTGGAGACGCCCCCCTGACAACACAGGTAATAATTGAACCGATGGTGGCAATTTTTTTATTGCCACCAAAAACATGAATTAAAATTAAGCTTTCCGCACCGGTATTGTCGGCTGGTTTCAAAACTGTCCGTAATTGGATCATCTTATAACCTCCAGGATTTTGAAATGTTTTCTTTTAGAAAGCGGTCGTGTCTCGCCGATTCTCACGATATTACCGACAACCACCTCTTTGTCATCAAGGTGAGCCAGGATTTTTTTGTTTTTCTTGACCAGTTTTTTATATAAAGGGTGCGGTCTTAAGAATTCCGTTTCGACCGTGACTGTTTTTTTGGATTTATCTGCCCTTATGACCTTACCGGTTAAAATTTTCGTCATGCTTTTTCTCCTTGATCATTTTTTTCCGCAATTAAAGTCTCTGTTTGGGCCTTTTCCCTTCTTAAGTTTTTTAAACTTCTGGTATTTTTTAATTTACCGGTTAAAATTTCCAATTTTGTCTTTAACAACCTTTCCTTGATTTCCATCAAGTCTTTAGATAATTCTGATAAATTTTTTTGCCTGGCTTCTTTTAATTTATTTCTTTTCATAAAATTCTGTTTTTAACGGCAACTTGGCCGCTGCCATTCTCATGGCTTCCTTAGCAACTTCGTGAGTTACTCCGGCCATTTCAAATAAAACTCTTCCGGGTCTGACAACGGCAACGTAATCGGCGACATCTCCTTTGCCGCTTCCCATTCTGGTTTCGGCTGGTTTTTTAGTAATCGGCTTATCAGGAAAAACCCTAATCCAAATCCGGCCTCCTTTTTGGGTAAAATGCGTTAAGGCTCGTCTGGCGGCCTCAATTTGGCGGCTGGTTAACCAACCGGCGGCCTTGCTTTTGATCCCATAATCGCCAAAATCGATTTGATTACACCGCATCGACATCCCCCTCCTTTTGCCCCTGAATTGTTTGCGAAATTTAGCTCTTTTAGGTACTAACATAAATTATTTTAAACTATTTTTACAAATCCAGACCTTAACGCCGATATAACCCGAACGGGTTAAGGATGGATAGCTTGCAAAATCAATATTCTCTCTTAAAGTTGATAAGGGCATCATCCCGGTTTTATAAGTCTCTCTTCGAGAGATGTCCGCCCCGCCGATTCTTCCGGAAAGAACAATTTTAATTCCCTTGGCTCCAGCCGACATCACTTTATCCATGGTCACGTTAGCAACCCTTCTTTGCGGCAATCTTTTGGCTAATTGCTCAGCAATGTTTTGCGCCACTAAATAAGCATCTAAATTTGCTTCCTTAATTGGCTCAACCTTAATTTCTAATTTTAATTTTGATGGTGATTTTTGATCTTCTTTATTCGTTGGGACAAGCAAGTTGCCAAGAAATTTTTTGACTTCTTCTAAACCAGCCCCGCCTCGGCCGATAACCACACCGGGGCGAGAAACATGTAGGGTAATATCAATTTTATTAATTGATCTTTCAATCTCTATTTGGGAAATTCCCGCCGTTCTAAGTTTGGTAACTAAAGCTTTACGGATTTTTACATCCTGTAAAATTAAGTCTTTATATTGTTTGTCGTCAGCAAACCAACGGGAACTCCAGGTAAACAAATTTCCCAATCTGAAGACTTTAGGATTTATCTTTTGTCCCACTTTTTTCTCCTTTCGTCAAGACTTCTTGATCCTCCAAAACGATCTTGATGTGGCTGGTCCGTCTTTTGTATTGATGAGCCGTACCTCGGGAAACGGCCCGGAAACGTTTTAAAAATGGGCCACCGGTCACTTCAATCGTTTTAATCGTTAATTTATTTTTATCTAGCTTAAGATTATTTTCCGCATTGGCGATCGCTGATTTTAAAGTTAAAAATAAAGGTAAACTGGCTGATTTATTCATCAATTTTAAATGCTGCAGGGCTATTTCCGGTTTCAAAGCCACAATCGCGTCAGCCACCAAACGAATTTTTTTAGGTGACAAATGAACGTATTTTGATAAAGCGACAATTTCGGTCATAAATTTTTTAAGTTTTTGTTAAAGTTCTTTTCGTCACTTGCCCATGACCATGGAAAACGCGCGTGGACGAAAATTCACCCAAGCGGTGTCCGACCATGGCTTCAGAAACAAAAACTTCTTTAAAGTCTCTCCCGTTATGAACCAAAAATTTATGCCCCACAAATTCTGGCGGGATTTGACTGGATCTGGCCCAGGTTTTGATGGACTCCTTTTGTCCCGTCTCTTTTTGAGCCATAACTTTTTTTACTAATTTTTCGTCAATATAGGGACCTTTTTTTGTTGATCTTGACATAAATTACCTCGCCGTATGAACGATATATTTATCGGAATATTTGCCTTTTTTTCTGGTTTTACCTACCGCTGGTCTTCCGGCAAAGGTTTTAGGCCCTGGCATACCAATACCCGAACGACCTTCACCGCCACCATGCGGATGGGAATCAGGATTTTGGGCAACTCCCCGAACCGTCGGCCGAATTCCCCGCCAACGTTTGGCTCCGGCCTTCCCAAATTTTTTAAGTTTCCAATCTAAAAGACCGACCTGACCGATCGTGGCTAAACAATTTTTATTAATTCGCCTCACCTGTCCGGAAGGCAATTTAATTTGCGCAAATTCATCTTCCTGAGCCAAAACCATAGCCGCTGTTCCGGCAGATCTGATAATTTGCGCTCCTTTACCGGGCACAAATTCAACGTTATGAATTTGTGTTCCCATCGGAATTTTTGAAAGCGGAAGGGTATTACCAATCTTTAATTCTGCTTCCGGACCGGAAACTAAAATTTCCCCAATTTTTAAACCGTCAGGCGCCAAAATATAGCGCCTTTCTCCATCATTATAACCCACCAGGGCAATATTAGCAGTCCGGTTGGGGTCATATTCAATCGCCAAAACTCTGGCCGGCATGCCAATTTTCTCTCTTTTAAAGTCAATCTGGCGTAAAAAGCGTTTTTGCCGACCACCAATATGCCTGACAGAAACTTGTCCGTGGCTACCCCGCCCGCCGCTTCTTTTAAGAATTTTGATTAAACTTTTCATCATTTCTTAACCTCTTTTTTATCTTTAACTTCTGGTTTAGGCAAATCTTCAGTCCCCTGAACCTCAAATAAATCAATTTTTTGATCGGTCGGCAGCCAAATAAAGGCTTTTTTCCAAGCACTGGTTTTTTGGGTCTTTAATTTTTTACCGACACGCCTTGTTTTACCCTTAACTCTGGCGGTTTTAACTTTTAAAACTTTCACCTTAAAAGCTTTCTCAACCGCTTGTTTGATCTCTGGTTTAGAAGCCTCTAAAACGACTTCAAAAGTATAGCAACTTTTGCCAGCTTGATTTAAGGATTTTTCTGAAATAATCGGTCTGATTATAATTTCTTCTCTATCCATATTTCCTCAATTTTAGAAACCGCTTCTTTGGTTAAAATGACTTTATCGCAGGTCAAAACTAAATAGGCATTTAAAAGATCGGTCGGTAAAGTTTTTAAATTTTTAAGATTGCGGCTGGCGCGAAGAAGATTAGTTTGGGGCTGACTAACAAGAAGAATTTTTTGGTTAAGTTTACCGTTTTTAAATTCTAAGTTTAAGTTCTTAAGAGTTTTTGCCAGTTCCTTGGTTTTGGCTTCCAATTTTTCAAAACCCGCAATGATTAAAAGCTCACCTTTAGCAAATTTCGATGATAAGGCCGAAAAAAGGGCTTCTCTCTTCATTTGTTTCGGCAATTTTAAAGAATAATCTCTTGGTTTAGGGCCAAAAACGATGCCGCCGCCGACATAAATCGGCGCCTTTAAAGAACCATGGCGAGCCCGACCGGTCCCTTTTTGCCGATAGATTTTCCTGGTCGAACCGGCAACTTCACCCCTGGTTTTTGTTGAGGCCGTCCCTTGCCTTTGGTTGGCTAAATAAACTCTTACCGCCTGAGCTAAAAGTTTGTCATTAACTTTGGCGGCAAAAATCTCTTTTAATAAGTTTATTTTCCCGGTAACGCGGCCGTTCAGGTCAAAAACCGAAGCTTCCGGACCAATTTTCGACAAACCCAAAGCTTTTTCAGCTTTGGTCACGGTAACTTTTTTGACGGCTTTTTTGGTTTTGGTAATCATAATTTTACAATCGTGACTTTCCCTTTTTTGTTCCCCGGAATTAACCCTTTAATAGTTAAGATTTTTTGTTCATTATCAATGGCGACAATTTTTAAACCCCTGACGGTAATTCTGTCTTTGCCCATTCGGCCGGCCATTCTTTTCCCCTTGTAAACTCTGCCCGGCGTAGTTGTTTGGCCGATGGACCCCGGTGCCCGTTCCCGATCGGATTGTCCGTGCGTTCTCGGACCTCCGGCAAATCGCCATCTTTTAACGACACCGGCGAAGCCTTTTCCTTTCGAAAGACCGGTAACCTTGACCTTGTCACCGATTTGCAAAATTTCATCAAGTTTTTCTTGATTGTCAACCGCAATTAAGGTCACGGGAATTCTTTTCCCATCCTCGGTAAAATTTTGCGTTTGTGTTAATTTTCTACCAATAATTTTTGTCGTCATTTTCTTTAATATTTTTTAAAGCACCAAAAAAGGTGCCGACTGCACCTTTCGCTTTTAGAGAATCACCTGTGCCAGTCTGCAAATCTTAAATTCTGGTCGGTTTGATCACCTCCATATTAGATTTTGAGGATATTATAGAGGAAAAATCACGAAAATGCAAGAGTCAGTAAAGGCTATACCAAAGCTTGAAGATTCTTTTTAAGAGGCTGTTTATAAAGCTGTCTTCCTTTGCGGTTAAGCCGGGAACTTCAAAGACCTTTAGATTGTTTTTCGGCAAGCCCTCCCAGGAAAAACTAAAATCGCCGGCCAGAATCGGCCCTTCTAGGGTAAAATCCAAGGTCACTGTTTCTCCCGGTTTAATCAATTGACCGGAAGGCAAGACCAGGTCGCTCAAACGTAAGCCCGAAGCTTGGCTGGTAATAATTAACGGTTTTTCTCCCCAAATTGACTGACCGGTATTTTTTAAAATGACTTTCCCTTGAAAAAGAAAATTTGTCGTCAAAAAAGGCGGCAAGCCGATTCCGACTTGTTCCCACTTCTGTTCCTGCTCTGGTTCGCCTTGAGTTTTGGGAAGATTTTTAATCTCTTCATATTGGGGATAAGGATTACCCAAAAGATTAAACCAGGAAAAATTGGCAAAAGGATAATAAGGGTAATTCAAAATAAACGGGGTTATTGCTTTCACCTTTTCGTCAGGTAGCCAGACTTTTTCAAAGGCAAACTTTAAGTATTCGGCCGCTAATGGCGCTTCATAGAATTTATCATTTTTGAAAGAATTTTGATCATCAACAAGATGCGGCCAACCGGTTTCGGTAATAAAAACCGGTAAATTCTTCTCTAAACCAAGATAATCTTTTAAGACGGACAATTCCCAGTCATAGCCTTTAATTGAGGTGCGGCCGGTTTCCCAGGGTTTACCAACATAACCGTGATTGGGATAAGAATGGGAAACCCAACCGTCAAGATGGGAAAAAATCCCCGGAAACTGCTCGTTGACTTCCTTTAAAAATCTTCTTTCTTCAATCGTGGTTAAACTGTCAGCCGCGGCCTGATCCAAACCGGCATTTAAAATTTGAAAATCGGGGTTTTTCTCTTTAAAAAAAGTGACGGCCCGCTCCAGGATCAAACCGTATTCTTCGGGGCTGGCTTGATTGCCCCATTCTTTATTATGGTTGGGTTCATTGAAAATGATGACATACCGGTCTTTAACCGGCCAATTAAGTTTGTCTAAAAAATCAACCCATTCTCCAAGACTTTCCTCGCTTGGTTTTTCCCAGATATCACCTTTTAAATGGGTGGCAATTCTCACTAATGGTATCAGGTGCTTTTCCCGGCAAGCATTAAAAAATTTCTGCCATTTATCCTCAACTCGATCAGTCTCCTGAATGACCAAGGTGACATAGCCCCAATCGCCTCCCGAGGAATTAACTAATTCCGAAGCTTTTGCCAGATCTTCGAATTGTGTGATATGAATACCGACTTTATTATTTGGTGAAGCCAAAGCAGGCGCGGTGAAGAAAAAAAAGAAAAAAAGGGAAAGAAAAGAAACAACACGTTTCATCGTTTTCAATTTTATCACTTTTAAAGCCGGCTTTGTCCAAATTTACTTAACCGAGGGAGGGGTTTCGTAGAACCGAAGCTGGGCTAGCTTTAAACCGTCGGCATCGTAGCGCCAATAAAAATCCTTAAGTTTATCGTCAAATAAAGACATTCTTTTAATCTGACCCTTGCCTATCGTATCGGCATAGATAAATAAAAGTTGATCGGTGATATCGGTCGTTAAGTTTTGCCCTTTATTTTTGATCTGAACAAGCGTGTATAAAGAACAATAAAGTTCTTTCGTGATTGGGTCGTCAACACATTTGGTGGCTTTGGAAGCTCCACCCGGCCGACCTAAGGCCTTTGCCCAAACCGCATAGGTCGTAACCCCGCCTGATTGGGAATTGGTCGGATTGGGCATTTGCAAGCTGACAACACCATTATTACAATTGGTCTTCGTGGCCGCATAAACACCTTCGGCCATTTTTATTTCACACGCAGAAGTCAGGGGAAGAAAAATCCTTTGGTTTTCACTGACGGTTATTTTCGGAGATTTACCCTTAGGAACACCTAAAAGATCAAGATTATAACGGGTGCCCTTCGGAACCGAATTGGCAATCGCGGCAATATTTAAACCGGTTTTTTGTTGGACCAACTCTACGCCTGCCGCCATCCCCACGAGCAGAATGATTAGACTAATCATTATAAAACTTAGGTAAAAATTTTGCTGTTTGGCTCTTTTGGTCATCTTCTCAATTCCAGTATGCACCTAAAAAAGAAGTTTTGTCAAATTTTGAAACGAAGAGTTTTCTCAAGTTAAATCGCTCTGATGGCCCTCGTTATTTCCAGCCTTTGGTCCTGACCTAATTTTCTCATTTCATCGCGGATTTGATTTCTTATCTCATAAATATTAACCGACAAATCATTCATCGAAAAAGCCAGCGTGTGTTTTGATCCTTTTTGTATTTGCGTATTAACACATTCGCTGAAGATGCCGGCCATTTCTCCCAAAAAATCGTCGGGTTTATAGGCAGTTTCGATACGAAAATCCAAACTCGGTTGGCAACGACTATCTCCTTCGTCTCTTCTTAAAATTAAACCGCCCTCGATTTCCTCAAAAAATCTTCGATAATCTTGATAACAACTAGGGTCCGAAAGCGAACAGGGAACTTTAATGGCTCTTTCGATCACCAAACCGAAGGCTCTTAACGCCACTCTTTGGTTAACGGGATCATCAAAAAAGTAGGTTTTGGGTTGAACTTTGTCTTGAGTTTTTTTATCGATAATCTCTGCGAGTTCTGATTCTATCAAAGCTATCAAAACCCCATAAACAGGAATTAATCTTCGGTAGTACCTAAAAAGAAGAGTTTGGGCTTCCAGTTCCACTAATTTTTTGCCGGTTTCGGTTTGCGGACCGGTCTGATCAATGATTCGACTTAGGGCCATGATCTTACTACCATACTCAAACCAAATGGGATCAAAACCGGGAAGATTTTCAATTCTTACGCCCTCTTGGCTTGTCATATAGGCCGTATTATAGCACAAAACCGGCCATTCAAAAGAACCATAAAAGAGGTAAAAGAATTACTTTTGTGGCATAATTAAGAGGTGAAGAACAAATATCTTTGGCTTTTTACGATCATTTTCCTTATTTCCCTTATTTCTGCTTTGACTTGTTTTCTCGCTCAAAAAAACCGTCCGATAGTCAGCCCCCTGTCATCAAGGCCAACTACTAATCTTCTTTCTCTCAATCCTTTTTCCTCTCCGGTTCCCGAAGGGGAATACAATGTTTTGCTTTTGGGACAAGGAGATGTCGGTCATCCCGGCGGGAGTCTCACCGACTCGATGAATCTCCTTCATTTAAATACCGTTAAAAAAACGGTCGGGCTTATTTTTATCCCCCGCGATCTTTGGGCAAATTCAGCTGATAATTCAGACAAAATGAAAATTAATGAGGCTTATGCCAAAAGCGGTCTTAAAGGCGTTGAAAAGATCGTCAGTATGATTACGGGCTTGCCTGTTCGCTACGCTCTTATTATTGACTTTAACGGCTTTACCCAAGTGGTTGATTTACTCGGCGGCCTCGATCTTCAGGTTCAAAAGACTTTTGATGATTATTTCTATCCTGTTAAAGGCAAAGAACTTGAGATTTGTGAAAAAACCCCGGAAGAAGTCGCCAGTCTTTCGGCCAAGCTTTCCGGTTTCGAACTGGAAAAACAATTTCCCTGCCGTTTTGAACATCTTCATTTTGACAAGGGACTTGTTCACGTTGACGGCCAAACCGCTCTTAAATTTAGCCGTTCGCGCCATTCGGCTCAAGACGGAACGGATTTTGCCAGAGGGAGAAGACAGCAGGTGATTTTAATCGGCATTAAAGATAAGCTTCTTTCTCTTGAGGCTTTAAAAAGCGTTGACAAATGGTTTGGCAAATTCATTAAACTTTTAAAAACCGATCTGGATTTAGAAACCGCCAAAGCGGTGGCGGGTTTAATTATTGATCCAAACGAATATCAAATTAACCAGATTCTCCCTTCGGAAGAAAACGTTTTAAAAACAGGCAAAGGAACGGGTGGTCAATTTATTCTGATGCCCAAAGCGGGCGAGAATGATTGGAGTAAGTTTCAGGAGTTTATTAAAAAAGAATTATAGTTGTCAACCTATCACTTTTTAAAGTTCCGTGTATTTTTGGTGAGTGCCGCGGGATTTTTCAATGGGGTATTTTTCTTCGTTTTTTTTCTTTTTTCTCAAAAAAGCCTCATAAATATCAATTTCTAAATCGTGGCTCATTAAAAGCACCCACCATAAAACATCAGACAGCTCATCCGCAATGTGCTCCCGGTGGTTTTTTAAATATTGTTCGACTTCTTCTTCTGTCTTCCACTGAAAATGTTCTAAAACTTCAGCCGCCTCCAAAGCTAAAGAAATCGCCATATCCTTAGGTTTATGGAATTGTTGCCACTTCCTTTCATTTCTAAATTTGACAACTTCTTCGGTTAATTTTTTAATATCAGACATGGGTTTAGATATTAGTCTTTAGTCGTTGGCCTTTGGAAAAGACCGGGAGAAATTACATTTTGATTTCGATATCCACCCCGGCCGGAAGATCAAGATGGGCTAATTGATCAATCGTTTTATCGGTCGGCTCTAAAATATCAATCAGCCTCTTGTGCGTTCTGATCATAAAATCTTCACGACTGTCTTTGTCGGTAAAAGGAGACTTGTTAACGGAAAAATGCTGTTTGTCTGAAGGCAAGGGAATTGGCCCCACGACCTTAGCTCCGGTCCTGATGGCCGTATCTAAAATTTGCTGACAACAACCGTCGATTACCCGGCTGTCATAGGCTTTTAAACGTACTCTAATTCTGCCTTTAGGCATACTAATTACAAATCTTTTGCTGGTATCTAGTTTTAGGCGATGATTTTCGAAACAGCTCCGGCACCCACAGTGTGACCGCCTTCGCGGATAGCAAAGCGTAAACCTTCTTCCAGAGCTACCGGGACGATTAATTTAACCGTCATCTTAATATTATCTCCCGGCATTACCATTTCGACCCCTTTAGGTAAAGTTGCTTCGCCAGTCACATCTGTCGTTCTAAGATAAAATTGAGGTCTGTAACCGGTAAAAAACGGGGTGTGTCGACCTCCCTCTTCTTTCGTTAAGACGTAAACTTCTGCCTCGAATTCAGTGTGGGGCGTAATGGAACCTGGTTTGGCTAAAACTTGACCGCGCTCCACATCGTCCTTTTCAATGCCTCGAAGAAGTAAGCCAATATTATCTCCGGCTTGGCCTTCATCAAGGACTTTCCGAAACATTTCGACGCCGGTAACGACTGTTTTTTTCGTGGGTCTTATCCCGACGATCTCAATTTCCTCATTAACCTTGACTTTCCCCCGATCGACCCGGCCGGTCACCACCGTGCCTCGACCTTTGATCGAGAAAACATCTTCAACGGCCATCATAAAGGGCTTATCTAAATCTCGAACCGGTGTCGGAATATTCTCATCAACGGCTTTCATGAGTTCCACAATCTGCTCTTCAGCTTTTGGATCTCCTTCAAGAGCCTTGGCCGCTGAACCACGGATAATGGGAACTTTATCTCCCGGAAACTGATATTTGGTCAAAAGTTCTCTAACTTCCATTTCGACCAAATCTAAAAGTTCGGGGTCAGAAACCATGTCACATTTATTCAAGAAAACGACAATCGCCGGAATATTAACCTGCCTGGCCAAAAGCACATGTTCCCTGGTTTGCGGCATTGGTCCGTCTGGAGCCGAAACAACCAAAATCGCTCCGTCCATTTGCGCCGCGCCCGTGATCATGTTTTTAACATAGTCAGCATGACCCGGACAGTCAATATGGGCATAATGACGCTTTTCGGTTTCATACTCAACATGAGAAATCGCAATCGTCAAGCCCCTGGCTTTTTCTTCCGGAGCGTTATCAATTTCGTCGTATTTTAAAGCTTTAGAAAAACCTTTCTTCGCCAAAACTTGGGTAATCGCGGCGGTTAAAGTTGTTTTTCCATGGTCAACATGACCAATCGTTCCGATGTTAAGATGAGGCTTTGTGCGCTCATACTTTTTCTTTGATTCTTCTGGCATAAAAAACTCCTTTTCTTTGCCCTCCAAAGCTTAACACAAAGGGGGTTGACTTATATTATTTTAAAGTTTCGCTCATTATATCGAAAACAAGCAAAGCTTTTGCTTCGCAATAAATGAGCGAATATCTTTCTTCGATTAATTCGTGTCGCTCATTATATCGAAGATAAATGAGTGCTGCAATAGGGAAATCTCCGATTTAATGGCAGGACTCATTATACCAAAACTAACTCTGCTTAGCAATAATCTTCTCTTGGATATTTTTCGGCACTTCTTCGTAATGGGACGGTTCCATATAATAATTAGCCCTTCCCTGGCTCATGCTCCGTAAAGTCGTGGCGTAGCCGGCTAATTCCGCTAAAGGCATAAGACAAGTAATAATTCTAACCGGTCCCCGTGATTCGGTCCCCAAGATCTGTCCCCGTTTTGAGGAAACATCGCCGATAATATCTCCCATAAATTCCTCAGGCGTGGTAATTTCCACCTTCATAATGGGTTCCAGCATGGTCGGACTGGCTTGTTTCACCGCCGATTGTAAGGCCATGGAACCGGCAATTTTAAAGGCAACTTCGGAAGAATCAACTTCATGATAGGTTCCATCGTAAAGAGTCACTTTCATATCAACCAAAGGATAACCGGCAATAACCCCATTATCCATGGCTTCTTTAACCCCTTTTTGAACCGCCGGAATAAATTCGTTAGGAATCGCTCCGCCTTTAATCGCATTCACAAATTCGTAACCTTCACCTCTGGCCTTGGGTTCAATCTTGAGATAACAGTGACCGTATTGGCCACGGCCACCTGACTGACGGATATATTTCCCTTCAGCCTGAGCCGGCGCCTTAACGGTTTCCTTATAAGCAACTTGCGGCGCGCCGACATTGGCTCCAACTTTAAATTCCCGAAGCATTCGGTCAACTAAAATCTCTAAATGGAGTTCACCCATGCCCCAAATCGTTGTCTGTCCGGTTTCAAAATTACTTTTAATTTTAAAAGTCGGATCTTCTTCGGCCAATCTTTGCAGGGCATAGCCCATTTTTTCCTGATCGGATTTGGTTTTGGGTTCGATCGCCAAAGAAATCACAGGTTCGGGAAAAGTAATTTTTTCTAAAACAATCGGGTGAGTAACGTCACATAAAGTGTCGCCGGTCGTGGTGTCTTTTAAACCCACGACGGCCACAATTTCTCCGGCGTAGGCTTCAGCAATTTCTTCCCGATGGTCAGCGTGCATTAAAAGCAAGCGGCCGACTCTTTCTTGACTGTCTTTTGAAGAATTCTGAATATAAGAACCGGATTTAATGGTCCCCGAATAAATCCTCGTGTAGGTTAATTTACCCACGTGCGGATCAACTTGAATTTTAAAGGCCAAAGCGGCCAAGGCAGCATTTTTGTCAGCTGGCCGTTTTTCCGAAGCTTCGGTTTGGGGATTAAAACCAGTCACCTCCGGCAAATCTAAAGGTGAAGGCAAATAATCAACCACCGCATCCAAAAGCGGCTGAACTCCTTTGTTTCTTAAAGACGAACCGCAATAAATAGGCACTAATTTATAAGCAATCGTGGCTCTGCGCAAGGCTTGTTTTAATTCTGCCAAGGTCGGTTCTTGCCCGTTTAAATATTTTTCCAAGAGGAAATCATCGGTTTCACAGATTTTTTCAATTAATTCGTGTCGGCTTTTGATGACTTCTTCTTTTAAATCCCCAGGAATTTCCGAGGAAACATCATATTTGGCTCCCAGTTCATCAGACCCCCAAACATATGTTTGTTGAGTTAAAAGATCAATCATGCCCTTAAAGGTTTGCTCTCTGCCTATGGGTAAAGCCATAATGGCTGTCTTAACACCCAGGCGGTCTTCAATCATTTTAATTGTCCGTCGATAGTCAGCTCCGACTTTATCCATTTTATTAACAAAACAAACACGGGGAACCTTATACTTATCAGCCTGATGCCAGACTGTTTCTGACTGACTTTGAACGCCTTCTTCGGCATCTAAGACCACCACCCCGCCATCCAAAACCCGTAAAGATCTTTCAACCTCGGCGGTAAAGTCAACATGACCGGGAGTGTCAATAATATTGATTCTGTATTGGTTCTCCGGGCTTTCCGCTTTCTCTAAGGGTGGCCAAAAAGCCGTCGTCGCCGCCGAAGTGATGGTAATCCCTCTTTCCTTCTCTTGCACCATCCAATCCATAACCGTTGTTCCCTCATCAATATCACCGATCTTGTAAGTTCGACCGGTATAAAAAAGAATCCGCTCGGTTGTCGTCGTTTTCCCGGCATCAATATGGGCAATAATACCGATATTACGAACCTTATCTAAGGGTAAGATTCTTTTTTTGGTGATAACTAGTCCTGGTGTTTGTTGCGCCATTTTCCTCCAACATCTAAAAAACTGTCCGCCTTGGGCGCGACAGCTTAGCTTCAATCACAATTGGTCTTATTGTAACAAAGTCTGAAGGCAAATTCAAGAGTTATTTAGCTTTTCGTGTGGTCATAAGTTTAATCATTTCAATAAGGAAAGTAACCATTAAAACGGCAGCAAAAATCAAGAACCACTCAAAAAGGCGCAAAGGCATCGTTCCCAAAAGACGATTGAAAACCGGAAAGTAGATAGCGGCAAAAATAAGAATCAATCCATAGGCCAAACCAAGAAAAAGAAGTTTGTTGGCAAAAAAGTTTTCGGTTTGAAAAATAATCTTTTTGCTGTTTTTAAAGGCAAAGATATAAACAATATCAACCAGCGAAAGAGTGGTAAAAGCCATGGTTCTGGCCAAAACTAAATCTTTTTGGCTCTTCAGATAAAAATAAAAAAGAAACAAAGCAGCCAGGCCAGCGCTAAGACTGACGGCTAATATAAGAAATTTCATCGTTTGAGAGAGAATATTTTCTCTTCGTAACATCCTTGGACTTTCCTGCATTAAACCATTTTCCTTGGGTTCAAAACTCAAAAGAATATCCGGTGGCCCATCGCAGATAAGATGAATCCATAAAATCTGCACGACGGTTAAAGGTGTTGGTAAATTACTAATGATCGCCCCGAAAATCAAGATAATTTCCGCAAAAGAATTGGAAAGCGCATAACCAATTACTTTCTTGAGATTACTGAAAATTAATCTCCCCTCTTCACAGGCAACGACGATGGTTTTGAAATTATTATCCAAAAGAATAAGATCACCGGCCTCCTTAGCGACATCAGAGCCGCTCCCGACGACCACCCCAATATCGGCTTTTTTCAAAGCCGGAGCATCATTCACACCGTCGCCCGTCATGGCCACAATCTCTCCTTTCTCCTGCAGGGCTTTAATAATTTTTAATTTCTGGTGTGGCGTGGTGCGGGTGAAAAGAACAATTTCGTTAATTCGCTCTTTTAAGTTTTCGTCAGAAATCGTTTCCAGTTCACTCCCTTCCATAATTTGTCTGTCAGTGAAATTTAAACCTAAATTGTTGGCTATTCTTACGGCGGTGATTTGATAATCACCCGTAACAATTTTAATTTTAATCCCAGCTTGTCGGGCCGTTTCGATGGCTTCTTTGACCCCTTCTCTAAGAGGATCTTCGATACCCACTAAACCAGGCCAGGAGAAATCTTTGGTTTCCTTAAGGTTCTCTTTTTCTTTATAAGCCAAACCAATAATTTTAAGTCCTCGGCTAGCCCATTCCTTAATCAAAAAGACGATTCTCTTTTTTTCCTCTTCAGAAACTTCGCAAAAGCCCAAAACGATTTCGGCACCGCCAACAATAAAGGCCGTATCTTTGTCTTTGATTTTATTGATCGATAAAGAATATTTTTTTCGCTGTCAAAAGGCTCTTCATAAATTTTCGTCATGGAGTCGGTAATTTCTTTAGGGATTAAATGTTTCTGACTAAAAACATGGTCCCAAAAGGCCACCTCGATATTGGTCCTTTGCTGATTGGCCGACATTAAAGCTAGCAATCCTTTTATTTGGTCAACAAAATCAACCTCGATAACTTTCATTTTTCCTTCGGTTAAGGTCCCTGTTTTATCCGTACAAATAACCGAAGTTGAACCAAGGGTTTCAACCGACAAGAGTTTTTTAACCAACCCGTTTCTTTTCAAAACCCGTCTCATCCCTAAAACCAAAATAACCGTGATCGCCCATGGGGATACCTTCGGGAATCGCGGCCAAAGAAAGGACGATTGAGGTTTTCAGCATCTGCCAAAAATCTTGTCCCGACAAAAGACCAATCAAGAAAATGGCCAAACAAACAACAAAGACAAATTTAGCTAAAGACCTTATAAATATTTTTAGCTTAATTTGTAATGGGGTTGGCTCTTCTTCAATTTCGGCTAAGCTTTGACCGATTTTTCCAACCTGGGTTTCTTGACCGATGACAGAAACTCGCATAATGCCTTGACCAAAAATAATGATCGTCCCCATAAAAAGATCGTTCTCTTTCTCCTTAGTAGATTTACTTACGGCTTCTTCTTCACCGGTTAAAATCGCCTCATTAACCAGTAAATTACCTCCTTCGATTAATTTACCGTCGGCCGGAACCTTATCACCGGCTCCCAAAATAACTAAATCACCAGGAACCAAACTTTTGGCTTCAATTCTTTTTCGTAAACCACCCCTCATAACGACGACTATCGGTTTTAAGATTTGCCTAAGGGTTAGTAGTGTTTTTTGAGCGTTATATTCCTGGAAGAAACTCATTAATACATTTAAGAAAGCGACGGCTAAAATTAAAATCACGTCAAAAAATTCACCAAAAATGGCGGAAAAAAAGCCGATTAAAAAAAGGATAGCGATTAAGGGGCTTTTAAATTGTCTTAATAAAATAATTAAAGGAGGGGTTCCTTCTTCCAAAGGCAAGCTGTTCTCTCCATATTTTTCCTGTAAAGAACGTGTTTCTTCTTCAGCCAAACCGGTAAGCATGCTTTAAGTGTAACAAAAAAATGAATTTGAAGAAACAAAAAGAAAGTGAACTTACCACCTAAAATGCGCGAAGGCTTTATTGGCTTCGGCCATTTTTTGCATCTGGTCTCTTTTTTTGGCCGCTTCGCCCAAACCCGAAGAGGCATCTAAAATTTCGGCGGCTAATTTTTGGTCAAAACTTTTATACTCTTTGCTGGGGCGGTTTTGCGCCGCACCGATAATCCAACGAATAGCCAACGAGATTTTACGGTCACCCCTGACTTCGCTGGGCACCTGATATGAAGCACCACCGACTCGTCTTGGCCGAACTTCCATTCTGGGAGAAATCATGTTAACGGCCCGCTCCAAAGTTGGCAGCGGATCCTGACCTTTTTCTTTAATATTTTTCAAAGCCTCATAAAGCAGTTTTTGCGCCACAGCCTTTTTACCCGCCTTCATTACTTTATTAATAAAACGGGTCACTAAAACTGATCCGTAAATCGGATCGGCTTCAATTTTTCGCTTTTTGGCTGGACCACTTCTCATATGTTTTAAGCCACCGGTGCCGCTTCCGTAGCCACGGGCGCCGCTTCTTTCTTCGGACTAACACCTAACCCTTTAGCTTTAGTTCCGTATCTTGACCTTCCTTGTCTCCGGCCCACAACACCACTGGTATCAAATTTCCCCCTGACAATATGATATTTTACTCCCGGCAAGTCCTTAACCCGCCCGCCTCTTATTAAAACAATCGAATGTTCTGCCAGTTCATGACCGATACCGGGAATATAAGCGGTCACTTCTTGTTTGTTGGAAAGTCTTACCCTGGCGACTTTTCTTAAAGCCGAATTAGGCTTTTTGGGCGTCATGGTTTTAACGATCGTGCAAACACCTCGTTTAAGAGGCGCGGGCAAATTCTTGATTTGTCTTTTCTGCGGATTAAAGATTTTCCGCAAGGCGGTAGCCTTAACTTTGCTTAGTTTTTTCGTTCTTCCTTTTCTGACTAATTGCGAAATTGTTGGCATCTTATTTTATCATTCCTCAATTTTTACTCTGTCGGCACTGGTTGGAATCAGGCGACCGATTATAACATTTTCCTTAAGGCCTATCAATTTATCTTCTTTACCTAAAATCGCTGCTTCCGTCAAAACATTGGTCGTTTCCTGGAAAGACGCGGCCGACAACCACGACTCGGTATAAAGTGAAGCTCTGGTTACGCCCAAAATAACGATTTGGGCGGTGGCTGGTTCTCCGCCTTCGGCCAAAATTTTCGCGTTTTCTTCTTCAAAACGAATCTTGTCAACTAATTCTCCCGGTAAAAGAATCGTATCCCCAGCCGTATCAATCCTCACCTTATCGCTCATTTTTCGAACAATGACTTCAAAATGTTTGTCATTGATAGGAATCCCCTGTGATTCATAAACCGTCTGGATTTCTTCAATTAAATATTTTTGGGCACCCCGAAGGCCTCTTACCTGTAAAACTTCTTTAATATCTAAAAACCCAAGGGCTAATTGTTCACCCACAAAAACCTCCTCCCCGTCTTTAACCTTAACCTCCGAAGTTAAAGCAATCAGATATTCCCGTTCTTCAACGGGCTTGCCTTTACTGCGAATTCTAATTTTATAACCATCGGCGGTTTCCGCCACTTCCACTTTGCCGGCGATTTCGCTAATCGGCGATAAAGCCTTCGGCGTTCTGACTTCAAAAAGTTCTTCAACTCTAGGTAAACCTTGCGTGACGTCCAAACCAACAATACCTCCGGTATGCTTCACTCGCATGGTTAATTGCGTTCCCGGTTCGCCGATTGACTGGGCGGCTAAAATTCCGACAGGCGTTCCCAACTCAACTCTTTTTCTGGTGCTAAAATCCCTGCCGTAACAGGCGGCACATAAACCGTATTTCGCTTGGCAGGTTAAAGGGGACCTGACGATAACTTTATCAATCTGGTGTTGTTCCAAAAGACCAACATTTTCCTCGTTGATTTCTTCCTGTTTCTCCAAAAGAACTTTTTTGGTTTTGGGATCAACAACTTTTTCTATCAAAACTCGCCCTAAAACACGTTGCGCAAATGAACCTTGTCTTTTTTCGTTCCTTAAAATTTCCGTGCCTTCCTTGGTCCCGCAATCTTCGATTCTAATAATGGCATCATGCGAAACATCAACTAAACGCCTCGTTAGATAACCGGCGTCGGCCGTTTTTAAGGCGGAATCAGTTAAACCCTTGCGAGAACCCCTGGTGCTGGTAACGTATTCAAAAATTGATAAGCCTTCTCTAAAATTTGACTTCGTCGGCAATTCCACAATTTTACCCAAAGGATCAACGACTAATCCTCTCATTGCCGCTAACTGCTTTAATTGATCTTTTGAAGCCCTGGCTCCTCCTGACTCAATAATGATTTTAACCGGATTGTCTTTATCAAGGGAAGCCCAGGTCTTATCGGCAATTTCCTCAGTCACGCCAAGCCAGATATCATTAGAAAGTCTTCTTTTTTCTTCGTTGGTGATTAAACCTTCATGAAAATTATTTTCTACTTCGGTAACTTTTTCTTCGGCTTGATTAATTAAAACCCTCTTTTCCGGAATAATCTTATTGTCAAAAACAGAAACGGAAATGCCTCCGGAAAGAGTTGCCGCCCAAAAACCTAAATCCTTAAAAGAATCAATTAAACCGGCAACTTTTTCCGCCGGGAAAAGTTGCAGTGACTTGGTGATTAGACCCTTTAGGGTTGCCGATCTTACCTGATCATTAAAGAAACGTAGTTCTCCCGGTAAAATCTCATTTAATAAAACTCGGCCAACAGACGTTTTGATAATCTGACCATTAATTTTGACCTTGATCGCCTGACGTAAATTAAGATGTCCGGCTTGATAAGCAAAGATGGCAGCCGATTCATCACTGAAAATCTGCAACTTTTCTTCGGGTAAATCCTCATTTTCGATCGTCGTTAGCCAATAGCAGCCGAGAACCATTTCTTTATTGGGCAAGGTAATGGGTGAACCATCCGCTGGCTTTAAAAGATTATGTACCGGCAGCATTAAATCTTTGGCTTCTTGACAGGCAGATTCTGTAATCGGAACATGAACGGCCATTTGGTCTCCGTCAAAATCGGCATTATAACCAGCACAAACACAAGGATGAATTCTGATGGCTGAACCTTCGATTAAAACAGGATAAAAGGCTTGAATACCTAATTTATGTAAAGTCGGGGCTCGATTGAGAAGAACCGGATGATCGTGCGTAATCTCTTCAAGAATATCAAAAACTTCCGGTAATCTTCGCTCTAGAATATTTTTTCCGCTCTTGACATTAGGTGCCAATCCTCTGGTTATCAGTTCTCTTAAAACAAAGGGTTTGAACATCTCAAGAGCCATTTCTTTAGGCAATCCGCATTGGCTCAACGAAAGTTCCGGACCAACCACAATTACCGATCTCCCGGAATAATCAACTCTTTTGCCTAAAAGATTTTGGCGGAATCGTCCCTGTTTGCCACGCAACATATCGGAAAGAGAACGCAGGACCTGAACTACCGGACGAGCGCTCGGCCTTTGCGTCGCGTCAATAAGGGAATCAACGGCCTCCTGTAACATTCTTTTTTCATTACGCAGAATGATTTCCGGTGCTCCCAAATCCATTAAATGTCTTAAGCGATTATTGCGATTAATCACCCGGCGATAAAGATCGTTAAGATCAGAGGTGGCAAATCTACCACCCGACAATTGAACCATGGGCCGTAAATCAGGAGGTAAAACCGGTAAAATCGACAAAATCATATAAGCCGGTGAAAGCCCCGCCTTGCGAAAACCATCAACAACGCGCAGTCTCTTTGTGGCTTTGATATGTCTTTGCCCGGTTGTTTTTTGAATCTCTGTTCTTAAATCAGCGGCTAATTTATCTGAATCAATTCTTTTAATAATCTCCGTCAGGGCCTCGGCTCCCATACCGACCTTGAAAAAAGAAGAGACTCCGTGTTCTTTAAGTTTTAGATATTCTTCTTCGGAAAGTAAGGATAAACGCCTTAGGCTTTTAGTTAATTCGCCCAAGGTCTTATAAATCTCTTCTGTCTGCAACTGTTCTTGAACCGACTCTTCGCTTAAGGCATTAAATTGTTGCTTGTAACGAAGACCAATCTCGGTCACCGTTAATTCCTGTTGCTCCTTATTTTTTATTTTAGTTTTAACCTCTTTGGTTTCAACGCTTAGGTTTTTTTCAATTTCCTTTTTCGCTTTTTCGGCTTTTTCCGCCAAATTTTTCTTCCGCTCTGCCTCTTCATCAACTAATTTCTTGAGGGCCTTCTTTTTTTCTTCTTCATCAACATCCAAAACCAAATAAGAAGCAAAGTAAATAATATTCTCCAAAGCTCTTGGGGTCATATCCAAAAGCAAGGAAAGTTTGGAGGGAGCGCCCTTAAAAAACCAAACATGAGCCACCGGTGAAGCTAAATTAATGTGCCCCATCCTCTCGCGTCTGACTTTTGACTGCGTAACCTCAACACCACATTTGTCACAAATAATTCCTCGGTATCTGATTCTTTTATATTTACCACAGTAACATTCCCAATCTTTCGTCGGTCCAAAAATCCGTTCACAAAAAAGGCCGTCTTTTTCGGGTTTAAGGGTTCTGTAGTTAATTGTCTCCGGTTTCGTCACTTCGCCATGGGACCAGCTTTTAATAACCTCGGCTGAAGCCAGATTAATTTTTAAACCCTTAAAGTCAATAATGTTGACTAAATTTTCTCCTTTATGTGTTGATGAGCTTTGTTTGTCCATTATTTATGACTCCTCTTCACTTTCTGGTTTATTGGTTTCTTCTTTTTTTTCTGTTTTGATTTCTTCACTTTCTGACAAGATTTCTTTCGTTTCTTCCGTAGGGGCAAAAGTTGGCGCCGTCACCACTCGCGTTGGTTGGACATCTAAACCCAAAGCCTGAAGCTCTTTAACCAACACTTTAAAAGACTCGGGAACTGTGGAAGCGGGAATCTCCACTCCCTTGATAATGGCCTCAAAAGCTTTGGCTCGACCCACCACATCGTCCGACTTGATCGTGAGCATTTCTTGCAGGGTATGAGCCGCCCGGTGAGACTCCAAGGCCCAAACTTCCATTTCTCCCAATCTTTGGCCTCCCATTTGGGCTTTACCACCCAGGGGCTGTTGCGTCACTAAAGAATAAGGACCAGTTGATCTGGCGTGTGTCTTGTCTTCAACCATGTGGATAAGTTTCATGATATAGGCAATACCCACAGCGACTTCTCGACTAAAAGGTTGACCGTTTCTTCCGTCGCAAAGAACGGTTTTACCAGAAATCGGCAAGCCGGTCTTTTCTAATTCATTGATAATTTTTTCCTCGGCAATTTTTTCAAAAACAGGAATCGCATAAGTTTTATTAGCTTTTTGGGCGGCTAAACCAAGATGAGCCTCAAGGAGTTGTCCAAGGTTCATCCGGGATAAAACCGATAAGGGCGAAATAATGATATCGATGGGTGTCCCGTCGGGTAAATAGGGCATATCCGCTTGAGGAACAATTTTCGAAATAACCCCTTTGTTACCATGACGACCGGCTAATTTATCACCAACAACGACTTTTCTTATCTGAGCTACTTTCACAATAATTTTTCTGTTGGTTCCGGGTTCAAGTTCGTCGCCTTTTTCTTTGTCCAGAATTTTAATGTCTACCACTATCCCTCTTTCTCCGTGAGGTATCCGTAAAGAAGTATCGCGAACCTCTCTGGCTTTCTCACCGAAAATAGCCCGTAAAAGTCTTTCTTCGGCGGTTAATTCGGTTTCTCCTTTAGGGGCAATTTTACCCACTAAAATATCATTAGGACCGACCTCGGCGCCAATAATCACAATCCCGTCCTGGTCAAGGTTTAAAAGCGCCTCTTCACCGACATTCGGAATGTCCCTCGTTGTTTCTTCTGGTCCCAATTTCGTGTCAACAACACTGGCCTCATATTCTTCAATATTAATCGAGGTTAACACGTCTTGGCGAACTAACCTGTCGGAAATAATAATCGCATCCTCAAAACCCAAACCCTCATAAGACATGTAGGCAATAAGAAGATTTTGGCCTAAGGCTAATTCCCCGTGATCGGCGGCTGGACCATCAATAATCATCTCCCCCTCGGCAACTTTTTGCCCAACCTCAACTAACGGTCTTTGCGAATAACAGGTTGATTGAGCCGACCGTTTGAACTTCTCCAAAAGATAAGTTTCTTCATTGCCCGAAATTTTAATTTTTTCCTCGACTAATCCGCCGGCCGGCGGATCGATTTTCTTATCGGTTTTAATGGTTACTTTTTGAGCATCAACAAAAACAACTTTTCCGGCATGTCGAGCCCGGACAACTCTGCCCATCGCTTGGGAAACGGTTGCTTCCATCCCCGTGCCGATAACTGGAGAGCTGGGCCGAACCAACGGAACAGCCTGACATTGCATGTGAGTTCCCATCAGGGCTCTATTAGCCTCATCATGAGAAATAAACGGAATTAAAGATGCCGAAGCGCCAACAACCTGTCGCGGCGTTAAATCAATAAATTCTATTTCGTTTTTGGAAATTTCTAAAAAGTCGCCGCGGTATCTGGCCGGAACTCTTTCATCAAGAATGGTTCCATCTTTATCAATCGCGATTCCGGCATGAGTGATATGAAATTTTTGTTCATCATCGGCGGTCAAATAAACAATCTCGCTCGTCACTTTCATTTTTCCTTGCTTAGCGATGACTTTACGATAAGGAGTTTCCAAAAATCCGTATTCGTTAACTCTGGCAAATAAGGCCATGTAGGTGACTAAACCGATATTCGGACCCTCCGGAGAACGAACCGGACAAATTCTCCCGTATTGAGACCCGTTAATATCTCTAATCGAAAAGCTGGCTCGCTCACGGGAAATCCCTCCTGTTCCCATCACCGTTAAACGTCTTAAATTATCAAGTTCTGATAAGGGATTAGTTTGGTCTAAAATGGTTGAAAGTTGGCTGGTTCTAAAGAAATCATTAATCGCGGCAATAACCGGTCTGGCATTAACGACCGCCGAAGGATTTAGGGGCATATTAACTGGAGCTAAACTCATTTTTTCCTTAATGGTTCGTTCAAGTCGTAAAAGACCGATTCTGAAGGCACTTGTGGCCACCAACTCGCCGGCACAACGCACGCGTCTGTTGGCTAAATGATCAATATCATCAACAAAAACCCCATCGTCGTTATTCTGCAATTGAATAAGATAAGTCAAGGCCCCAACAATATCGTCCTTGGTTAAAACACGACTGTTCTCGTTATTGGGAACATTAAGATTTAATTTTTTATTTAACTTATAACGGCCGACCTTGCCCAAATTATAACGCCGCGGGTTAAAGAACATGTTGTCCAAAAAAACCTTAGCGTTGTCTAAAACGACTGGTTCGCCGGGGCGCATTTTGCGGTAAATTTCTAAAATCGCTTCTTCTCGACTTTTGGTTTGATCATGTTCCACGGTTGTCGCGATAAACTGATGGTTGGGATTTTTATCAACAGCAGCAAAAGCCTTAAGAATTTCCTCGTCGGTCGTTAAGGCTGTGGCTCTTAAAAAAGTTGTCGCGGGAAATTTACGTCGGCGATCAATTCTGACGGTTAAAACATCATTTCTTCCCACGTTAAATTCTAACCAGGAGCCATGCATTGGACGAAGTTCGGCCATATAAAGCATACGGCCGGTCACCGGATCTGGCTCGCCGGTAAAGAAAACGCCCGGAGAACGAACTAATTGATTGACAATACAGCGCTCAATGCCATTAATAATAAAGGTTCCCTGCTGCGTCATGGCCGGAATATCACCTAGGAAGACTTCCTGTTTGACTCTTTCACCAGTCTGCTTATTGGTCAGAGTCGCTTCAACTTTCAGAGGAAAATCGTAAGTCACGCCTTTTTCCAAAGCTTGAGCGGGAGAGTATTTGGGTTTACCGAAAGAATGAAGACCGAATTCCAAAGTCCAGTTTTTCCCGGTAAAATCTTCGATGGGAGAAATTTCACTGATCGCTTCCGCCATGCCTTCTTCAAGAAACCACTGATAAGAGTCCCGCTGAACGGCGGTCAAATCTAGTTGAGGTAAATTAGGGGTTTCTTTTCCCCAGAAAGTACGATCATTAATTTTTGGCTTAATCATCGGCCTAGATTTTTTGCTGAACGAAAAATAAGCGAACAAGTCCTGTTCGCCTTTATCGCTATTGGAATGTGAATATTTATATCACACGAGAAATCTTCTGTCAAGTATCGTAGTGTAACATAATTACGTATACACTTTTAAGATATTATGGATAGTTTACGAATTCGCTATTTATGGCCTAAAATGCCACTCATGCATAACTGTATTAAATCCCGATGGGTGGCCGAAAAAATGC